>DATIOT010000023.1:0-6807 GCA_035472875.1 Mycobacterium sp. | reverse complement strand
GGCGAGCGATCTTGCTCATCTTTCCGTCGGCCTCCTAGTCTCAGTTCTCGTCTCATTCGCTGTTTCCGAGCGCGGCGCCGCGTTGGCTCGCGACTTGAGAGTGTCTGCTACGGCGTTGCAGGGTGCAGGTAGGTAGGCCTTCTCGATGGGGGACCATTGCTTCACAGCGCCTGTGCCATTTGTCGTGCTGTGGACGCGTTCTCCTCCGGCCGCAGCCGGGTGCCGGGCGCAACCGATGTCGCCGCATGCGGCATCCATGTCGACGACCTGGATGGTCGTCCATTTCGATCCACCCCGATGCGAACGTCAACGCGCACCGCGCGCCTCCGACATGCTCCTCAGCCTTGTCGAGCCGCAACAAGAACAAGCGATCGCCCGCATGCAGATCGCCATCAAGGTCGACTCGCGGCCGCCTCGAGCAATGGGCGCCCGATTGTCGTCGAGGCTTCGTTGGTGGCGCCGGTTGGAGGAGGTCTAAATCGCCGGGGCTTGCCGTCGTGGTGACTCGCTGGCGAGGATGAGGGCGAGATTGCCTGGCCGGGACGAGGGGAACTGTCTGTGATCGATGATGCTGCCGGGCTCGGGACGCTCGCTCTGCGGCCGCGGGTGCTTGGCGATCAGGGAGACGCGCCCTCGGCGAGGACGTTGCTCGACATTTTCACGGCGACCGTCCAGTCGCATCCCGACGAGCCGGCCGTCGATGACGGGCGCAATGCATTGTCGTATCGCGAGTTCGCGGCGGCAGCCGAGGAACTCGCTGACCGCCTCGCCGAAGCAGGTGTCGGCCGCGGCGATCGCGTCGGTGTTCGACTGCCGTCCGGTACGTGCGACTTGTACGTGGCGATCTTGGGCGTGTTGGCCGCCGGGGCCGCGTACGTTCCGGTGGACGCCGATGACCCGGACGAACGCGCTCGGTTGGTTTTCCGCGAGGCCGGCGTCGCGCTCGTGCTGAGCTCAGTCACACCGCCGCCTGGCGCTGCGTCTCGAACTGCCCGCTTGCCGCCGGGCCCGGGCGACGACGCGTGGATCATTTTCACCTCCGGCTCGACCGGCACGCCGAAGGGAGTGGCTGTTAGTCATCGCAGCGCGGCCGCGTTCGTGGACGCGGAGGCCGGGCTATTCCTGCGCAAGAAACCCGTCAAACCGGGTGATCGCGTGCTGGCCGGATTGTCTGTGGCCTTCGACGCCTCGTGCGAGGAGATGTGGCTGGCATGGCGCAACGGCGCATGCCTGGTGCCGGCACCGCGCTCGCTGGTGCGCAGCGGCGTGGATCTCGGACCATGGCTGGTCGATCAGCGGATCACGATCGTGTCGACGGTGCCCACGCTCGCGGCGCTGTGGCCGCACGATTGCCTCGACGGTGTCCGCCTGCTGATCTTTGGCGGCGAGGCTTGTCCCCCGGAACTTGCCGAGCGGCTCGTCGAAGAGGACCGCGAGGTGTGGAACACGTACGGCCCGACCGAGGCTACCGTCGTCGCGTGCGCTGCCCGGCTCACCGAAGACGGTCCTGTCCGGATTGGGTTGCCCTTGGACGGCTGGGAACTTGCCGTCGTCGACCAATCTCGACGGCCTGTCGGTGACGGCGAGATCGGCGAACTCATCATCGGCGGTGTCGGACTTGCAAGATACATCGATCCGATCAAGGACGCTGAGAAGTTCGCACCCCTGCCGGAGCTCCGGTGGGCACGCGCGTATCGCAGTGGCGATCTGGTGCGCTTCGATCCTGCCGGCCTCCTATTCGTGGGACGTGCCGACGAGCAGGTGAAGCTGGGTGGCCGCCGTATCGAACTCGGTGAGGTCGACGCGGCGCTGCACGCGCTGGCCGGTGTCGCGGGTGCGGCAGCGGCTGTCCGCAAGACGAAGGCAGGCAACCAGATCCTTGTCGGCTACGTGGTCGCGACAGACGGGTTCGACCAGATCGCGTCGGTACGCCATTTGCGCGATGTGTTGCCTGCCGCGCTCGTGCCGAGCATCGCTCTCGTCGACACCCTTCCGACTAGGACGTCCGGCAAGGTGGACCGGGATGCGCTGCCGTGGCCGCTGCCGGCGGTCCAGGGGGCGCCGGCACACAACCTCACCGGCACCGCCGGCTGGCTGGCCGACCACTGGGCCGAGATCCTGGGCGCGTCGGTCGGGGGGGCGGACGACGATTTCTTCGCTCACGGCGGCGGGAGCCTGTCGGCGGCGCAGCTGATCTCTGTTCTGAGGACCCGGTATCCCGGGGCGACAGTGGCGGACGTATACGAGCATCCACGCCTGGGAGACTTGGCCAAACTGCTCGACGCGTCCACTCCGACGGTCGCCGTCGAGAGCCGCACCGTGCTTCCGACGCCGGTGCGATGCCAGGTGATTCAGATTCTCGTGACAGCCGTCGTCAACACGCTGGCAGGGCTGCGCTGGTTGACCGTCCTGGCCACGTTGAACAACCTGCTCAGTCGGACCGGGACATACAGTTGGGCGCCGACCGTGTCGTGGTGGTGGGTTCTCGGCGGATTCGTGTTGTTCATGAGCCCGCTCGGTCGGATGGCGATCTCGGTTGCCGGCGCGCGGTTGCTGTTGCGCGGCGTGCGTCCCGGGACGTACGAGCGCGGTGGCAGCGTCCACGTCCGGCTATGGGCTGCCGAGCGGCTTGCCGAAGCGGTCGGCGCGGCGAACCTGGCCGGCGCACCCTGGATCGCCTACTACGCACGTGCGTTGGGTGCCAAGATCGGTCGCGGGGTCGACGTGCACACCCTGCCGCCAATCACCGGAATGCTGACCCTAAGCCGGTACAGCTCGGTGGAACCGGAGGTCGACCTCTCCGGGTACTGGGTAGACGGTGACGTGCTTCGCCTCGGTCGGATCCGCGTCGGCCCGAACGCGTCCATCGGGTCACGCAGCACCCTCGGCCCGGGGGCGCAGGTCGGCGCGGGGGCGCAGGTGGCGCCGGGATCGTGGGTGTCCGGATCTGTGCCGGACGGCGAGCGGTGGGCCGGTTCGCCGGCAGCCAGGGTGGGCCGCGCGCGCGAGGACGGACCGGCCGAGCGTCCGCCCCGTGCCGTCACGTCGCTCGCCGTGTACGGCATCACGTCCGCGTTGTTCTCCGCACTACCGTTGCTCGCCGCGGTCCCAGGGCTGCTCATCATCGGATGGTTCGTTCGCGGCGCCGATTCGATCGGCACCGCCGCCGCCGGCGCGCTGGCGGCGGTGCCGCTCGCGACAGTCTCCTGGCTCGTCGCGTACGCACTCCTGACTGTGATCATCGTGCGACTGCTCGGCTTCGGGATGCGGGAGGGTTACCACCCGGTGCGTAGCCGAATCGGTTGGCAGGCATGGGCCACCGAGCGAGTGATGGATGCCGCGCGCACCCTGCTGTTCCCCCTCTACTCGAGCCTGCTTACTCCGGTATGGCTGCGCGCCCTCGGCGCCAGAGTCGGCAGCAATGTCGAGGCTTCAACCGTCTTGCTGGTGCCGACGATGACGACGGTCGGTGACGGTGCATTCCTCGCCGATGACACGATGGTCGCCTCCTACGAACTCACCGGCGGTTGGCTGCACATTTCACCGGCTCGGATCGGGAAACGTGCCTTCCTCGGTAACTCCGGAATGGCCGCGCCCGGCCGCACAGTACCGAAGAACGGCCTCGTCGCAGTGCTCTCCGCGGCACCGCTGAAGGCAAAGAAAGGATCGTCCTGGCTGGGAAGTCCGCCCGTCCAACTGCGCCGCGCGGCCGACTCCGCCGATCAGAGCCGTACCTTCGCTCCGCCCACG
This sequence comes from Mycobacterium sp., assembly GCA_035472875.1. GTDB lineage: Bacteria > Actinomycetota > Actinomycetes > Mycobacteriales > Mycobacteriaceae > Mycobacterium. The sequence goes on along the minus strand of DATIOT010000023.1, from coordinate 3,057 downwards.
CGACTCAAGGTCGCGCGCGGCGCGGTCGAGGCGTGCCGAATCATTCCGACCATGTGTACCGCCGCAATCGGTGTCGGTGTGCTGCTCACACTCGACGTGATCGCCGAACGGATCTCGTTTGTGGTGGCGGGTGCGCTCAGTGGGCTGGTTCTGCTCGCTGCGGGAGCGGTTGCCGGGGGAGCCGCGACCGTCGCGAAGTGGGCGCTGGTCGGTCGGACCAGAGTCACCGAGTACCCGCTGTGGAGTCCGTTCGTGTGGCGCAATGAGGTAGTGGACACCTTTGTCGAGATGGTGGCGGCACCATGGTTTGCCAACGCCGCGTCCGGCACCGCCGTGCTGAACTTCTGGTTGCGAACCCTCGGGGCACAGATCGGGCGCGGCGTGTGGTGTGAAACGTACTGGCTCCCGGAGGCCGACCTGATCACGCTCGGCGACGGCGCCACGGTCAACCGCGGGTGCGTGCTGCAGACACACTTGTTCCATGATCGGATCCTGCGAATGGACACGGTCGAACTCGCAGCCGGCGCCACGCTCGGGCCGCACGGGATCGCGCTGCCCGCCGCTTCGATTGGCGCGGGAGCAACTGTGGGACCGGCGTCGTTGGTCATGCGTGGGGAAGCGGTGCCGCCGGGATCGCGGTGGATCGGCAATCCCATCGCCCCATGGACGATGCCGTGAAGCCGCAGCACAGCGATGTACCACGGCACGGGGCGAGCACAGCGGGGGATCCGTACTTGCCGCATAGCGGGAACGGCGGCTACCGCGTCACCCGTTACGAACTCGACCTGACCTATCGGATTAGTACTAACCTGCTCCTCGGGCGGGCTCGCCTATCCGCCGTCGCCACCCATTCGCTCACGCGATTCAGCCTCGACCTCGCCGGTTTGCGCGTCACAAAGGTGGCAGTGAACGGGCGCCGGGCCCAGCGGTTCACCACACGCGGACGCAAGCTGCACATCTGGCCCGAGAAACCGCTCCCCGTCGGCGCCACGATCATGGTCGATGTGCACTACACCGGTAACCCACGGCCGGTTCGGGGCATGTGGGGCGAGGTCGGCTGGGACGAGCTGACGGATGGTGCCCTCGTCGCGAGCCAACCAAACGGCGCCGCTTCGTGGTTCCCGTGCAATGACCACCCGAGTAACAAGGCGAGCTATCGGATCACGCTGGAGGCAGACTCGTCCTACCGCGTTGTGGGGAACGGAAAACTGCTCTCGCGCACGGCCCGCGGCAGTCGCACCACGTGGGTGTACGACCAGCCCGAGCCGATGGCGACATATCTGGCGAGCGTCCAGATCGGGGCCTACGAGGTGGTGGAGGTCGCCAAGCGCCCCGTGCGACAACAAGCCGCGCTTCCGCAACGACTGGTCCGCCAATTCGCCGATCGCTTCGCCCGTCAGCCGGCGATGATGTCCGCGTTTGAAAAGCTGTTCGGCCCCTTTCCTTTCCCCCAGTACACCGTAGTGATCGCCGACGACGACCTGGAGATTCCCGTCGAGGCCCAAGCCATGTCGATCTTCGGTGCGGACTTCCTCGGCGGGCACGGCGAGGAGCGCCTGATCGCGCATGAACTTGCCCATCAATGGTTCGGTAACAGCCTCACGGTGGAGTCATGGCAGCACATCTGGCTGCACGAGGGTTTCGCCTGCTACGCCGAGTGGTTGTGGTCCGAGCAGTCGGGCGGCCCGTCCGCGGGCCAGCTCGCCGCGCGACACCGCGAGCGACTAGCGGAACTGCCGCAGGACCTGGTTATCGCCGACCCGGGGCCGAACCTCATGTTCGACGACCGACTGTACAAACGCGGGGCCTTAACCCTGCACGCGTTGCGTTGCACCGTTGGCGACGACTCGTTCTTTACGATGCTCCACGCGTGGACCGCGACACATCGGCACGGTTCCGTCAGCACGCGACAGTTCATCGAGCACGCCGAGCAGTACTCGGCCCGGTTTCTGCGGAACCTGTTTATCCCATGGTTGTACGAAGCGGCACTGCCGCGGCTGCCAGCGAGTCGTCCCCCTCGATGAGTCGTGCCAGCGGCGTCCGGTGCGAGAGCACCTGCCACATGACCCCGGCCCGCGTTCATCGAGAACACTTAGGAGATCGCATCGGCGTTCACGGACGTCGCTGCTCAAGCGTGCTGCTCGTAGAGGGTCGCCCCAGTCTCCTGTCTCATTTCTAGTCTCACTGGTGCACCATTCTCATGTCGGTAGCTGTGAGGCTGCTGATGCACCCGAGGTGCCGCCAGGTCACCGCCTTTTTAGTCTCCGACGCTTGTGACGTCCTGAATGAGTTCTGCGGGGCCTGGCGGTGTCCCGGGGCGCGCTGACCGTCAACAGGGCTGTATGCGCAGCTGAGCGCCGATCAGTGAGGCCACTGGCAGCCGCGTCCTGGAACCGTGCACAAGGGTGCCTCCCCACTGAGTGAGCAGCGGGGAGGCTGTGGTGAAGTATGCCCGTGTTCCCCGGCCGGGCACGCTGCCAGGCGAGGTGACTGCCGGGATCGACTGGGCCAGCGCCGACCACGCCGTGTGCATCGTCGATGCTGCCGGTGCGGTGGTCAGGCGGTTCACGGTGGCGCACACCGCGGAGGGGCTACGGGCTCTGGTCCGGGGCCTGGCCAGGGCGGGAGTGGCCGAGGTGGCGATCGAGCGCGTGATGGGCCGGTCGTGGACGCCCTGCTGGAGGCAGGTCTGACGGTGGTGGTGATCACCCGGCGGCAGATCAAGAACCTGCGGTCCCGGTACGGGTCGGCGGGCAACAAGGACGACCGGTTCGACGCCTGCGTGCTCGCGGATGTGCTGCGCACCGACTGGGCCCGGCTGCGGCCACTGATCCCTGACAGCCCGGCCACCGTCACGCTGCGCCAAGCCTGCCGGGCCCGTAAGGATCTGGTGCGTCACCGGGTCGCGGTGGGCAACCAGCTGCGCGCGCACCTGTTGTGCGCGTTTCCCGCCGCGGCTGGCCTGTTCTGCAAGCTCCACTCGGTGATCAGCCTGGCGTTTCTGGCCCGGTTCGGCTGCCAGGACCGCGCCGGCTGGCTGTCGGGGAAACGGCTGGC
>DATIOT010000022.1:0-14751 GCA_035472875.1 Mycobacterium sp. | reverse complement strand
CGCGGCAATCAAGCTGGTCGTCACCATGATCGGCGCGATCATCACCCATGCCCGCCGACGCGAGTACCCCAACGTGGCCCTTAACGTGCTGCTCGCAATCATGGCCGCCGTCGTCGCCTGGGGACGATTCGGCGCGTTTTCATTCTGAGGCCTGGGTGCTTGAGCTGGGTCTAGTGCGCACGCGAATACGACCTGGCCGACTCGCCTTGACGAAAGTGGGCTCTGCGACAGTTAGCGGATTACCTTGGTTATCAATGACGAATCAGGGGGACCCGCTCGCGCGGCGGCGAAACAAGCTTGCCCCCGATCCCGATGTGCGTCGCGCCATCGTGGCTGCCGCGTCGAAAACTATTCGCGAGCACGGAGTTCGAGGGCTCAGCGTCGCCGCGGTCCTAGATCGCGCTCATCTCAGCACCCGCGCGTTCTACCGAAATTTCGAGTCTAAGGACCAGCTGGTTGCGGCGGTCTTCCTGGAGGTGACGCGCACTGAAGTGCTGCGCCTAAGAACAAAAATGGCGGCATCGTTCTCCCCAGTTGAGGCGGTGGCCGCCTGGATCGAAGGACGACTCGACCTCGCATTCGACGAGCACATCAAATCGGAGCTGCGCCAAGTGTCCCAGGAGGCCAATGCGGCGGTGTTCTCCTCCCCCGAGCTGGTTTCGCCCGCATACGACGCGATCCTCGAGCCACTCATCGAGCAGCTTCAGCGGGGGCTGGAACTCGGCATCTTTCAAGACATCTTTCCGGTGACTGCCGCCAAGTCGATACACGGCGTGATATGGGGACACACCCAGCAGCAATGGGCAACAGGTCATTGGGAACACGCCCGGGTTCGCAATCGTGCGCTCCGTTCTGCCTGCGCGGATTGGGCGTGGCGCCAGAAACAATCGCACAAATCGTTGCCCGCCCCGCACCCGCGAACTCGGACCTGTCTGAGAGCTGAGCCCAACGGGTGCTGCCGCATGCGGGTGGCGGCGCAAAGCGGGCGATGGCTACCATGACCCTCATGGCCGAGCCGGGCGCGGCTGCCGATAAAACCGTCGGACTCAACAATGACGAGACCGCCGCCGCGCCTACTTCGGCGGCGCCGGACGCAGCTGCTGATGTCGAGCCGGACGCAGCCGATGTCGCGTGGTCACGCGACGACGACGATCATACCCAGCGCGAACCGGCGACTGACCGCCAATCATGGCGCGCCACTTGGCGTATCGCCGCTGCGCTGCTGGCGGCCGGTCTCGTCGTTGCAGGGGCGATTGTTTTCGGGCGGTCGCTGTTAACCACGCATACCAAAGCTCCGGCGCCGCCGCCTACCGCTCCGCCTACGGCGAAGGACGGCGCGACGCCTGCTCCAACCGCGCCGGCGACGGGCTCAGCGCCCTCCGCTGCCCCACCATCGATCGCGTCTACACCAGATCAGGACAACAAGTACATTCAAGCCCTGAACGACCGGGGCATCTCGTTCGCCAATCCCGACGCCGCCATCTACAACGGCAAGATGGTGTGCGACGACATCCGTCAAGGGATGTCGGTGCCGCAGATAGTCGCAGCGTTTCGTGCAAGTAACCCCGCACTCGGTGACAACGCCAATACCTATGTGACCATCTCCGTTCACACCTACTGCCCGCAAAACAGCAATCTAGTTGGGCCCTGATACGGATCGGTGCACACGCGCCCGCCGCCCGGCACGCCGGGAACTCTCTACGACCCACCTCAGCCGTAACCGGCTTCGGTAAACGTCGATAGACGTGCGGGTGCTGACGTCTAAGGGGAGGAGCGACGTCTCCGAGCGAACGACAGCAGGTGTATGAATGCAACGACTACAGTTCCGACAACCAACCCAATCAGTGCAGACACTCCGGTGTTGACCAACCACGCCAGCACGCCACCGACGGACTCGACAGCGTGGCGAACCTGATCCTCGACGTGGTGCACCAAGCTGTTCGGAGTGTGCCAGCCGAGGCGGTCGCTCCCCACGAGCAGTATGTGGCCGCCCACCCAGAGCATCGCCACCGTCCCGACCGCTGAGAGCGCCGAGAGCAGTTTGGGCATCCCAGCGACCAGGCCCCGGCCGACCTTCTGCCCGGTTCGGGATTCGGTCCGAGTGAGGCTCAGGCCGACGTCGTCCATCCTGACGATGGTGGCGACGACGCCGTACACCACGGCGGTAAGGACCACGGCAACGATGATGAGGATGACGAGCCGCGGCACGAACGCCTGATCGGCTACCTCGCTGAGGGCGATTACCATGATCTCGGCGGACAGGATCAGGTCGGTGCGGATCGCTCCGCTCACCATGTCGTCCTCGCCGACTGGCCGGTCGTGGGCGTCATGACCGCGGATGCTGCCCCACACCTTGTCGGCGGCTTCGTAGCACAGGTACGTGGCGCCGAGCATCAGGATCGGGCTCAGCAGCCACGGCGCGAACTGACTGAGCAGCATTGCGGCGGGCAGGATCAACAGGAGCTTGTTGCGCAGTGATCCGATCGCGATGCGTTTGATGATGGGTAACTCGCGCTCGGCGGCGATGCCATGGACGTACTGCGGCGTCACCGCGGTGTCGTCGATGACCACTCCGGCGGCCTTTGCACTCGTTCGGCCGGCGGCGGCGGCAAGCCGCGCGAGAGCCGCGACGTCGTCCAGGAGTCCGAACAAACCCGCACTCATCGCGTCTCCACCATCGCGTTGGAGGCTACCTGTGTCCTGACTAATCGGTCCGAGGATTCACGGCGCTCGTGGCTCCACGGGGCCCAACTAGTTGACGTCGGCTCGGGATAGACAGCCCCACATTCGCGGGGAAGGATCGAAACAGCGTCCCGCACTGTCACGTCAGCTAACCAACTACCCAGCTGGCGGTAGGGGCGAATTGTCGCGAGGAGGCAGGAATCATGCCTGCAATAGATCCCACGTTTTATCGCAGCCCAGCCGCCGCTATCGCGGCCGTGCCCGAACAACTCGCCTATGTTGCCGCTTTCGATCCGGCGGGCCGGGCGAAGGATGCGCTCGCTGTGCTGGACTGCGACGCCAACTCCTCCACGTACGGCGGCGTCGTCGGCTGGGCCGAGCTGCCAACGGCCGGAAACGAACTGCACCACTTCGGCTGGAACGCGTGCTCGAGCGCGCTATGCCATGAAGGGCATGGCCATCACGAGGCGATCGAGCGGCGATATCTGCTCCTACCCGGTATCCGCTCGTCGACCATCTACGTCCTCGACACCAAACCGGACCCCCGCCGACCGGTGCTGATTCACACAATCGAGGCCAGTGAGCTGGCAGCCAAGGCCGGGTATTCTCGCCCGCACACCGTGCACTGTGGACCGGGTGGCGTTTTCATGTCGGCGTTGGGTGGGCCCAACGGCGACGAAGGTCCCGGCGGCATCGCGCTGATCGACCACGATACGTTCGAGGTCATCGGACCGTGGGAGGTCGACCGCGGACCGCAATTCCTGTCCTACGACGTGTGGTGGCACCTGAACTACGACACCGTGATCACATCGGAGTGGGCGACGCCCTCGATGGTCGAGAACGGGGTTAATCCCGAGGACCTGCTCGGAAGGAAGTTCGGACACCACGTGAACTTCTGGAGCCTGTCCGAACGAAGGCTGACGCAGCGCGTCGACCTCGGCGACCAGCACCAGATGGTGCTCGAGTTACGGCCCGCACACGATCCGGCCAAAGCGTGGGGCTTCGTCGGAGTAGTGATAAACGCCGAAGATCTATCGGCGTCGGTGTGGCTGTGGCACAAAGACGGTGACCAGTGGGCTGTCGACAAGGTGATCACTATCCCCGCCGAGCCGGCCGACGCCGACGCCTTGCCACCGTTGCTCAAGCCCTTTGGTGCCGTGCCACCGTTGGTCACCGATATCGATCTGTCCGTCGATGATCACTGGCTGTACGTCTCCTGTTGGGGCACAGGAGAACTCAAGCAATACGATGTCAGCGACCCATTCCAACCGCGCGAGACGGCATCGGTTCGGCTCGGAGGGATCGTCAGGCGCACACCGCATCCCGCAGCTCCGGACCTATCGCTCGCCGGTGGCTCACAGATGATCGAGATCAGCCGGGACGGCCGCCGGGTGTATGTGACGAACTCGCTGTACGCGGCATGGGACGAGGTGTTCTACCCCGACGGCGTCGGCGCATGGATGGCCAAGCTTGACGCCGATATCTCCGCGGGCGGTCTTGTCCCTGATGTCCGGTTCTTCCCGCACGGCGACGATTTCCGTGGGCTGCGGGTGCATCAAACTCGGCTGCAAGGCGGCGACGCGTCCAGTGACTCTTACTGCTATACCAGCTGAACCTCCGCCAGCCGAGGTCGATCCCCAACATCTTTAGGGCGAATGCCTCATGTGCCGCCATGGGTGTGCGGTGGACGATTCCTGCATCGAAGTTTCGACATCACGCCGCGAAGCCGCCCCCGTGAATCAGCGGCCCCGCGAAAGAGGCTGGGAGGCAGTCATGTTCACTATCGAGGAGCTGGCCACGATTCCGCTCTTCTCGACGCTGGGAGAGAAAGAACTGGAGTACCTTGCTGGCGCCGTGGAGGACATCCACCTCATCGCCGGGGAGTACGTAGGCCACGAGGGGGAAGGCCGGTCCCTGGCGATCGTGGTCGAAGGTAAGACCGAGCTGACGAAACTGGTGAACGGAGTCGAGCAGGTGATTGGCGTCCGGCTTCCAGGCGAAGTCGGCGGCGAGATCCCGATGACGCTCGGTACGCCGTTGCCCGCCAGCATGCGAGCCGTCGAGCCATCGCGCGTACTGAAAGTGACGGTCGAGGTGTTCCACACGCTCGCCGCCATGGCCCCCCAGGTTTCCGAAATGGTCGGTGCTGCCGCGTTGGAGCGCATGGAGATGCTCAGAAACGCAACCGCGCACCCACGCGAGCCCGCAATGTTCGTAATCGGCCCGCGCGTCGACCCGGGAGTGCACGGCTGCGACAGCTTCCTCCATCGCAACCAGATTCCTTACGAACGTCTAGACCCAGACGATCCTGCAGCTCTCGCACGCACCGGAGGCAAAGCCGCCGCTCATCCGGTGGTGGTGCTGCGCGACGGCACTCGGCTGACTACCCCGACGACGCGTGCCGTTGCCACTGTGGCCGGACTGACGGTCGAGCCAAGCCGGGCGCACTACGACGTGGTGATTGTGGGCGGCGGGCCGGCGGGTCTGACGGCGGCGGTCAACGGCGCCTCCGAGGGCCTGCAGACCGGACTGATCGAATCCTTCGCCCCCGGCGGGCAGGCCGGCACCTCAACCCGGATCGAGAACTACACAGGATTCCCGTTCGGCGTCTCCGGTGACGAGCTCGCCAGCCGGACGCTACAACAGGCGAAGCGGCTGGGCGCTGAGATCGTCGTGACCCGTCGGGTCGAAGGCATCGACCCCGCCGACATGACCGTCACCCTGGATGGAGGCGACGTTCTCCGGACGAAGTCGATCGTTCTCGCGATGGGCGTGGAGTGGCGACGCCTCCGGGTCGATTCGGTCGATCGGTTCGTCGGCTCCGGTGTCTACTACGGCGCCGCTCGCAGCGACGCCGGTCTGGCACAGGGAAACGACGTATATCTGATCGGCGCAGGCAACTCGGCCGGCCAAGCCGCCGTCTTCTTCTCCAACCACGCCCGATCGGTCACGCTTCTCGTGCGGGGCGAGTCGCTCGCCGAGAGCATGTCTCACTACCTCATCGAGCAGATCGCAACGAAAGCGAACATCCGGGTGGAAACGCAATCAGAGGTTGTCGCCGGGCACGGCCACGACCAACTCGAGGCGATAGAGGTCATCAATCGAAGCACCGGCAATATATCTCGACGGGATGCGAAGGTGCTCTTCGTCCTGATCGGCGCCGAAGCGGCGACTGATTGGCTCCCCGCGGAGATCTCGCGCGACCATCATGGCTTCGTCTTGACGGGAACCGACGCGCTGAAGGCGGCAAAGTGGAACGCCGATCGCGAGCCATTCGCCCTCGAAACAAGCGCCCCAGGGATTTTCGCGGTCGGGGATATTCGAGCCGGATCGGTAAAGCGCGTGGCTGCATCCGTGGGTGAAGGCGGCATAGCGATCGCTTTGGTGCATCGCTACCTCCAGCTTCCCCGCTAGCCGTCAGCATTCCCGTCGGTTCCTCGGCCGGCGCCCGGCCTCCCCGACGAAGCTACGAATGACCATCGAGCGCGAGCACCAGTTTGCCGGTGTTTCGACCACGAAATAACGCCAACAGGACCTCGGGAAAGTCGCCGACGTCGCCGTGGATGACCTGTTCACGCGAACGCAACTCGCCACTGCGCAGCCAATTCGCCAGCTGCACAACGGCTTCGGGGTATCGGTCGGCGTAGTCGAAGATCACGAAACCGGTCATCGATGCCCGTGCGACCAGCAGTTGCATGTAGTTGGCCGGCCCGCGGAGCTCGTCGGTGGCGTTGTACTGCGAGATGGCTCCGCAGAGTACGACCCGTGCCCCACGGGCCAGTCGTGATAGCGCAGCCTCCAACGCCTCTCCTCCCACATTGTCAAAGAAGACGTCAATGCCGTTGGGGGCGTGCGTCTTTAGCTGCGAACGCAGATCGCCCGCTTTGTAGTCGATCGCGGCGTCGAACCCGAGCTCTTCCACCAGCCAGCGGCACTTGTCCTCGCCGCCGGCGACACCGAGCGCCCGGCAACCGTTGATCCGCGCGATCTGCCCGGCGATGCTGCCCACCGAGCCGGCGGCGCCGGAGACGACGACGGTCTGGCCCGGCTGCGGGCGACCAACGTCAAGTAGCCCGAAGTAGGCGGTGAGTCCGCTGATGCCGAGGGCGCCGAGATGTACCGGAGCGGGCGCGAGGGTGGTGTCGACTGGAGTCACCCCGCCACCGTCGGACAGTGCGTAACGCTGCACTCCCAACATGCCATACACCTCGTCGCCGGCCGCGAAATCCGGGTGACGCGAATCGATGACGCGCCCGATGCCGCCCGCCCGCATCACCTCACCGATCTCGACCGGCGGCACGTACGACCGACCCGCGTTCATCCACGTCCGCATCGCCGGATCGACCGATAGGTACTCGACCCGCACGAGGAACTCGCCCTCCGCCGGACTTCCGGCGGGCTGGTCGACGATTTCCCAATCCGAGGGCTTGGGCAGGCCGATCGGACGGGCGGCCAGACGGCACAGGGTGTTGATAAGCGTCACGAATCACATCTCCCGGATAGAGCCGACCGCGGTAGTCACCGCGTGCAGGGTCGCCCGGCCTCCCGGGTCTTCGGCTGTAGAGGGCACGACCGCGACGCAGTCGGCGCCGGCTTCGCGGTAGGCGCGCAGCCGTGCCGCGACTCGATCGGCGGTGCCCAATGCGCCTACCCGGTCGAGCAGTTCGACGGGGACGGCGGCCGCCAGTTCGCGACGAGTTGCGCCGGTCCGGGCGCTGCGGACGAGGTCGTCGAAACCCAACGCGCTGAACATTTCTCCGTAGCCGGGAGGGCCAAGATACACGGCCAGCTGTGCCGCCAGTTGCGCGTGCGCGGCATCGCCGGGGTTGAGCGCGACGGGCACCCACACCGTCAGGCGCGGCGCGGCGCGGCCGGCCGTCGTGGCCGCGGCGTCGATCGCGGCACGAACCTCCGCGACGCGGGCCGGCGACTCCAGGTTGAGCACGACTTCGTCGGCGAGCTGCGCCGCCACCCGAATCATGCCAGGCCCGAACACCCCCAACGCAATTCGCGTGTCAGGCTGCGGGCTACGTAGTCGAAAGCCGCGGCTACTGACGTGCCGGCCGGTGTAGTCGACACGTGCGCCGGCCAGTATCGACCGCAGGCATTCGATGGTTTCGCGCATGACCGGCACGTGGTGTGCCCATTGACGGTCGTGCCAGCCGGTCACGATCGCCGGACTGGATGCTCCCAAGGCGATGTCTACCCGGCTGCCGGTGAGAGAGGCGACCGAACTTGCACCCAGCGCCAGTGTCACCGGGCCACGAACACCGACGGCCAGCGGTCCGATCTTAAGGGTTATTTCGGGGGCGCGGAGCCCGACCGCGGTCGCGAGCGCGAACGCGTCGTAGGTGGCCATTTCGCCAATCCACACCGCATCGAAGCCCGCGTCAGACGCCGCCAGCGCGACATCCATTGACTCGTGGTCCGGCCGGTCCAGCCAGAACGGTAGGGCGACTTCGATGCCGGTCACAGCATCGACACGTCGGCAGGCTGGTCGAGCAGGACGCGGCCGGGCAGCTCGCGTGACGCCTCGTTGACCTGGAAGTGGGCGGTGGCCGTGAACGCGTCGCGGAATCGGCGTTGCAGAGGTGCGCCGTCGTAGATGGCGCTGCCGCCCGCCAGGTCATACATGTTGTGCACAACATCGGCCGAGGTCCGCACCGCGTGCGTGGCCGCCAAACGTAGCCGATTGCGCATCGGCACCGACACTGCGTCAGCATCGTGGCTGGCCCGCCATGCCGCGTCGATTGCCTCGTAGTACAGCGCGCGAGCGGCACCCAACGCCGCTTCGGCCGTTGCCACCGCCGCTTGGGTCGCCGGACGTTCGGCCAAGGTGCGCGTCGAGCCTAGCCCCTTCTTGCCGCCGGCCAGCTCGACGAGGTCGTCGATCGCGGCGCGCGCATTGCCTAACGCGGCTGCGCCGATCGACAAAGCGAAGAATCCGAACACCGGGAAGCGATAAAGCGGCCGGTCCAAGGCCGGTCCGTCGAACACCGAGCACACGCGATCAGCAGGCACGAAGACCTCGTCGGCAACGCTGTCGTGGCTGCCCGTGCCGCGCAGGCCCAGCGTGTGCCAGGTGTCGAGAACCTGCAGGTCGTCTTTGGGTAGGGCGACGACGGATGGCACGCGCCGCTCATCGATGAAGCAGCCCGCGAACATCATGTCGGCGTGGTTTATCCCGCTGCAGAAGGGCCAGCGCCCGGACACCACAACACCGCCATCGACCGACTTAGCCGTGCCGCGCGGCGCCCACACCCCGGCCGCGACACCCCGGCCGCCGCCGAACATCTCGTCGCGGCTCGACGCCGGCAGGTAAGCGACCAGTAGGGCGCTGGTGATCGCGATCGACACACACCATCCCGCCGAAGCGTCGCCGCGCGCGATCGCTTCGGCGCACCGCAGTGCCGGTCCGGGCGCCAGCTCCAGCGCTTCAACCTCCCGCGGCATGGTGGCGCGCAGCAGCCCGGCCTCGCGCAGCCGGGTAACCAGTTCGTCCGGAAGTCGGCGGTCGCGGTCGATCTCCGCCGACAGCTCCCGGGCCGAAAGCGCGATCTTCTCCGCGGTGGCCTCGATCTCGGCGCTGCCATGTGGCGTGGCGGTCAGGTCCGGCTGATTCATCAGGGCTCCTGGTAACGGTGACGGTTCAATAAACTTACCACCTATGGTTCAGTAATTGAACCAGGTACAGTTATTGAACTATGGCCACCACCGATCTGTCTCACCGCTTCGAAGGAGAGTCGGTCGGTCGTGCGCTCGAATTGGTCGGCGAGCGCTGGACGCTCCTGATCCTGCGCGAGGCCTTCTTTGGGGTGCAGCGCTTCGGTCAGCTCGTGCGCAACCTCAATATCCCGCGACCCACGCTGTCATCGCGGCTGCGGATGCTCGTCGATGTGGGCCTGCTTGACCGCGTGCCGTATTCCAGGGATCCCGAACGGCACGAGTACCGGCTCACCGACGCAGGCCGGGACCTCTTCGGGGCGATCGTCGTCCTCATGCGCTGGGGTGACGAGCACTTGCCGCACCCGGATGGGCCACCGATTGTGCTGCGCCACCACACCTGCGGCGAGCGTATCGATCCCCGGCTGGTCTGCGCCCATTGCGGCGACGAGATCACCGCGCGAAATGTGACGCCCGAAGCCGGACCGGGTTTCCGCGTGCGCCTAAGTGAAGGCCGTCATTAAATAGGTCTGCGCGAGAACCGTGCTCCACGCTTGATCGTTCAGCGGGTCGTCGGGAACCTCCGCGCATGGATTCTCGGGCTTGGGGCAAAAGCTGCCAGCGGATGACGCTCGGCGGTCACCCGACCCGGGGAGTGATCCGGCCGCCGAGGTAGAGGTACGGCGCCTGGTCGCCCAACCGGTCAAAGATCAGGGGTAACCAGGGCTGCCTGTCGTCCGCACGCCAGACGAAGTTGTCGCCGGTGCCGTCCGCGGGGTGCAGGTCGAACTCGTGCGGCCCCTCGTCGGAGAAGGCCGCGAATTCTCCCGACACCCCGGAGACCAGGTGCAGCCGCCCCTCGCGCACCCAAACGTCGTACCAGCAGGAGGTGCGCTCGTACCGGCCCGTGTGCCGTTCCAGGTGCAGGTCCTCCGGACCCAGCGCCGGCTCGGGGCTGGCCGGCACGGTGACCCCGGCGTAGGTGCCGAACACCTCCGAGAACAGCCGGCGGAACAGGGACTGCGACTGGGGCGAGTTGGTCAGCAGGCACGCGGCCACCCTCGCCTCGGGATCGATCCGCAGGTACGCCGTCTGGCCGATCGTGCCGCCATCGTGGCCGAGGATTCGCCGTCCATCCCAGCGATGCAGCATCCAGCCCAGCCCGATCGCGGCGGCGCTGTTACCGAGTCCCGGGATCTCGGCGCGCTGCTGCTGCATGGCTTCGGCTGAGGCCTGGCTGAGCAGCCGGGTGCCGTCCTGGGTGACGCCGCCGTCGAGGTGCAGCCGGGCGAAGGCGAGCATGTCCTGGACGCCCGCGGTGATTCCGCCGGCCGGTCCGGCGCTGCGCGGCAGCCCCCACACCGACACCGGCTGATTCTGCCGTGGGTGCTCACGGTGTCCGGTGGCGGTCCGGTACCGGATCGCCTCCTCGGGCAGGGTCACAGTGCGGGTGAGGCCGAGCGGCCCGGTCAGGCGCTTGCGCAGGGAGACGTCCCATATCCGGCCGTCGAGCACCTCGATTATCCGGCCGAGCAAGACGAACCCGCTGTTGCAGTAGGAGAAGGCCGCGCCGGGCGGGAAGATGCGCGCAGTCTCGGCGAGCTCGCCTGCGTAGCGCTCTATGCAGTCGTCTCCGCGGCCGGTGTTGGTGAAGATGTCGCCGTCGACGCCGCTGGTGTGCGTGAGCAAGTGGCGGATCCTGATCTCGGCGCTGCCGTCGTCGCGGCCGAGGCGGATGCCGGGCAGGATCTCCGCGACGGTCGTGTCCAGCGATAGCCGGCCCTCGTCGATGAGCTGCATGATCATCGTCGTGGTCCACACCTTGGTGACGGACCCAATCTGGAAGAGCGAGTCGGCGGTGGCCCGGACGCCAGTTTCGGCGTTCAGCACGCCGTGCGCGGCGGCCGCGATTTCTTGCCCCTCGGCCCACACGCCGAGCGCGGCCCCCGGGACCTCCTCCTCGGCGGCAAGCTCATGCAGCCGGACGCTCCAGCGCTCGGCGATAGCGCCACTTGTCATGAACCGGACGTTAGCGGAGTCGGCGGATGGGCCGCTGACACCACTCCGCGATCAGCCCACCGGGGCGTCCACGGTGAAGTCGCTCGACCCGGTCGAAATCCTCCCAGGCCACGGGAACGACAGATTTGCCCGCGTTCCCTTCACCGCGAAAACGGCGTGCGAACAGTACCCCCGTGCTTACCCTCATTCCATGCAGGGTAAGAAAACCGCTATCGCTGGTGCGGCGCTAGTTCTCGCAGGTTGCGGCGGGTCAACCCCGACTGCGGTGACGGTGACATCCACACTGGAAATCACTAAAACAGTAGCGGTGACCCTCCCACCGCCGCCATTCGTCCCCAAAACGACAATCGAAACCGATGGCACGTATCGAGTAGGCACGGACATCGTGCCGGGCACCTATCGCACGGGCGGTCCTAGCCCCGAAGGAGAATCTGATTGCTATTGGGCGAGGCTGAACAGTCTCAATCCAACCCACATCATCAATAACACCCTCGGCACTGGTCCTCAGGTCGTGACGATCCAGCCGAGTGACACGGCGTTCTTGACCCACAGCTGCCTGCCCTGGCAGAAGGACTGACCAACAGGCGCGAAGTCCGCCAACTCCCCTGCCACCACGCAGGTGACTTAGTCGCGGAACTCGCGGGCGGCGCCCGGGTCACCACCGCATGCCCGTCGGGCGGGAGGGAGGCGTATCCGATCACCCATGTCCACTCGTAGGGAAAACCGGGCAAGCGGGCGTCGTCGTTGTTAGCGTCGCTTGTATGCGACACGTGCACGCATTCGACGACGACGCCCTCGGCGAACTCGACGCGGTCGCCCTCGCCGACGCCATCAAAGCCGGTCGGGTGACCAGGGCCGAGGCGGTGGAAGCCGCCATCGCGCGCACCGAAGCGGTCAATCCAGCGCTCAACGGCTTGGCGTATCAGGCATTCGACCAGGCACGCGCCAAAGCATTGGAGCCAGGTTCGGACGGCGGATTCTTCGCCGGCGTACCGACTTTCGTCAAGGACAACTCCGACGTCGCGGGACTGCCGACGATGCTGGGCACCGACGCGTGGGTGCCGCGCCGGGCCGCCACCGACAGCGACTTCGTCCGGCTGTACCTGGCCACCGGGCTGATATCGCTGGGCAAGACCCAGTTGTCAGAATTCGGCTTCGGCGCATCAGCCGAACATCCTCGACTGGGATCGGTCCGCAACCCGTGGAACACCGACTACACCGCCGGCGCCTCCTCATCGGGGTCGGGCGCATTCGTCGCGGCCGGTGCGGTGCCGATCGCGCACGCCAACGACGGCGGTGGCTCGATCCGTATTCCCGCTTCATGTAACGGGCTTGTCGGGTTGAAGCCGTCGCGCGACCGGTTACCGCTGAATAAATGGACGCGCCGGACGCCGCTTTGTCTCCTCGCCAACGGTGTGCTGACCCGGTCGGTGCGTGACACCGCGGTGTTCTACCGGGAGGCTGAACGCATCTGGCGTCATCCGAAGCTGCCGCCGATCGGCGACGTGCGGCACGCAGGCAAGCAGCGGCTGAAAATCGCCGTCGTCACCCGCTCGCTGGAGCGTGAGTGCAGCCCCGAACTGCGTGAGCTGACGCTGAAATCCGCCCGCCTGCTCGAAGAGCTCGGCCACCGCGTCGACCATGTCGAAGACCCGCCGGTGCCTTCCAGTTTCGCCGTCGACTTCGTGCTGTATTGGGCATTGCTGGCGACGGTGCAGGTGCGGGCCATCCGGCGCGCATTCGGCGAAACCTTCGATCACAACCGGTTGGACAACCTGACGCTGGGCCTGGACCGCTATGCCCGCCGCAACATCCACCGGCTCCCGACGGCGATCATGCGTCTGCGCGCCATCCGGCGGCGCACCGCGCAGTTCTTCGGCACCTATGACGCGGTGCTGACCCCGACGGTGGCCGACGAGACGCCGCCCCTCGGTCACCTCGACCCGACCGCCGACTACCAGCAGATCATCGACCGACTACGCAACTGGGTCGCGTTCACGCCGCTGCAGAACGTTACCGGCGAGCCCGCTATCTCACTGCCGCTGGCCGAATCTGCGAATGGTATGCCAGTCGGCATGATGCTCTCTGCCGACGTCGGGCGCGAAGCGCGGCTGCTGGAGTTGGCCTTCGAACTCGAAGAGGCCCGGCCCTGGGCCCGCATCCAGTCCCGCGCTCGGGACTGAGGACCGCCTGGGTGGCCGGGCTTTCGTCCGATGTCAGCTATCGATGAGAGCGCTGTGATTCCTCGGGAGTCCAGGCCGGCGGCTGGCTTGGCTGACCGGGAAACAGGTAGTCGATGAAAGCCGCGGCCGTGGGTTGTGGTTCGTGGTTGGCCAGCCCCGGTCGCTCGTTGGCTTCGATGAAGGCGTACTCATCGCCGGCGACGTCGGGTACAAGGAGGTCGATCCCCGTCACCGGGATACCGATCGCCTCAGCCGCCGCCACCGCGACCCGACAGAGCTCCGGATTCACCTGGGGGGTGACATCGTGGATCGTGCCGCCCTGGTGCAGGTTGGCGGTATGGCGAACGCGGAGGCGAATTCCCTGGGGCAGCACATCGTCCAGCATCCAACCGTCTTCCGCGACTGTCGCTTCGGTGATCTCGTCGATGGGGATGCGGGACTCACCGCCGGTGGCTGCAGAGCGCCGTCGGCTCTCGGCCACAATCAAGTCCCGCACGCTATGCGCGCCCGTGCCGATGATCTCGGGGGGCAGCCGCAGTGCGGCGGCAACTACTCGGCCGTCGATTACGACCAACCGAAGGTCGTTGCCTGCCACCCGCTGCTCAATCAGCACTTCGGGGTATTGCTCTCGCGCCCGTGCCAGGGCGGCGTCAAGCTCGTCGGGAGCGTTCTCGGCGTGAACGCCGACGGTGATGCCCTTGCCCTGTTCTCCGCGGGTCGGTTTGACGACGACCTCTCCGACCTCGTTTAGGAAGTCGTAGTCGTCTTTGTCGAAGGTGGCCAAGCGGGCACGAGGCACGGTGATGTCCGCCTCGGAGACCAGGCGCCGGGTCAAGCGTTTGTCGTCGCACCGGCACATGGCGATCGCGGAGGTGAACTCGGACAGCGATTCACGGGTGATCACGCTGCGGCCACCGTGGCTGAGTCGCATCTCGCCGGTCCCGGCGTCGAGGACCTCGACCCAGATTCCGCGGCGCAGCGCCTCGTCGGCGATGATTCGCGCGTAAGGATTGAGGTCATCGACCGTCTCCGGCGGCAAGGCGAACAGCGGCTCGTTGATCGCGTTCTTGCGCTTGATCGCCAGCACTGGCACGCGACGGAAACCCAGCTTCTCATACAGGCCTATGGCGGCCGCATTGTCGTGCGCGACTGACAGATCCATATAGGCGCGACCCTCGCGCAGGAAGCGTTCAGCCAACGCCCG
>DATIOT010000021.1:0-7742 GCA_035472875.1 Mycobacterium sp. | reverse complement strand
CAGCGGCGCATAGGTTCGACGTGGCAGCAGCACCGTCACGTTGGTGTTCGGCTGCTCGTCGCGCGTCTTGACGACCAGCAGCTGCGCGGCCCGGTTGACCCGCCGATCGGGGCAGTCCACCACCCGCAGGCGAGTCTCGAGATCGAAGTCATCCCAGCGCTTTCGCAGTTGCGCAGCATGGATCGCGTCGACCATGAAGTGCACCGCGATCAGCTCGTCGGCCCGCAACCCTCTGCCGTACCGGAGCGCCTCGATCACCGCGAGGTCAACCGAGTTCACCAAGACAAATACCTTGTGCCGCGCGTATTTCACCACTTCTGGGCGGTCGGTGCGGAACATCTCGAGAATGGCGGCCTCGGCTCGATATTCGCGATTGAGTCGGATCAGTACGAACACCAGCAAGGGGAAGACGACGACGACCAGCCACGCCCCCTCGGTGAACTTCGCCACTGCGAAGATGCCGACCACGATCGTCGACAGGATCGCCGCGGAAAGGTTGATCGCCAGCCGACGTCGCCAACCGGGTTCCCGTTGGGTCAGATGGTGTTTGGTCATGCCGTAACCGGCCATCGAGAATCCGGTGAACACACCGATCGCGTAAAACGGGACCAGCGTGTTGACCGATCCGCCGGTAGTTACCAGCAATAACACCGACAGCGCAGTGAGCGCGATGATGCCGTTCGAGAACACCAGGCGGTAACCGCGTTTCGTCAGCTGTCGCGGCAGGAAGCGGTCTTCGGCGACGAAGCTGGCCAACGCCGGGAATCCGTTGAAGCTGGTGTTCGCACCGGTGAACAGGATGGCAGCCGTTGCCGCCTGGACGAGGACGAAGAAGATGTCGCCGATTGGTCCGTTGCCGAAGACCGCACGACCGACCTGCGACAAGACCGATGGATATTCACTGACATACGGCGTTGCATGGGTGACGTACGCGAGATAGGCGACACCGGCCAGCAAGAACCCGAGAATGGCGGCCATGGCGGTGAGCACGCGACGTGCGTTGACGCCCTGCGGCTTTCGGAAGACGTCGACTGTATTGGAGATCGCCTCAACCCCGGTCAATGACGAACCCCCGTTGGCGAACGAACGCAGCAAGGTCAGGATCGTCGCGCCCATCACCAAGCCGTTGCCCTGGTGTACCGGCACCGTTCCGGCCAAGTG
The DNA here is from genome assembly GCA_035472875.1 of Mycobacterium sp. GTDB lineage: Bacteria > Actinomycetota > Actinomycetes > Mycobacteriales > Mycobacteriaceae > Mycobacterium. The sequence goes on along the minus strand of DATIOT010000021.1, from coordinate 6,581 downwards.
ATGAGGGTCGTATACCGGTAATTCCCAGAATATTTCGCGAATGACACCCACCACGATCGTCAGACTGATCATGGCGATGAAGGAGTAAGTCGCCACCGCGAACGGCATTCCCGCTTCCTTTAAGCCACGAAGGTTCGCGTAGCAGATGACAAACACCACGCCAACCGTGATGGCCAGGCTGTAGGGACCCAACGCCGGGATCGCCGACACCACCGCCACCGTTCCAGCCGCCGACTGCACCGCAACGGTGACCACATAGTCGATCAACAATGCAGCGGCGGCGACCTGTGCCACCCGGGGTCCGAAATTCTCCCGCGCGACGATGTACGACCCGCCCGCCCGGGTATAGGCCATGACGACCTGTCGATATGACGCGGTTACCAACAACAGAATCAGCAGAATGACGCCGGTGGTGGGAAGCAACAACGCAAACGCCGCCAGCCCGGCCTGCGGCAGCAGTTCGATCAAGATCTGCTCCGGGCCGTACGCGGTCGACGAGATCGCGTCCGGTGAAAGTGCGCCAAGCGCAACGGGATTCGACAATTTCTCGGATGCCAGGTTCTCGGTAATCAGCGGCTTTCCCAGAAAGACGCGCTTGGCTATGTCCCCGACAGTCGCCGGGATGCGCTGCTTGCCAGTCGAAGTTGTCACGAGAACATTCTTTACCCGAGGTTGAAGCGCTTAGGAAGCACTTGGCAACGCCTTCGATGCATTTCTGCCGCCCCCCGTCCGCGCGGGTGCGCAAGCTAAGCGAGCCGGCCGGCCGCGGCGACGATGCGCTCGTCAGTGGCGGTCAGCGCAACGCGCACATGCTGTGCGCCGCCCGGACCGTAGAACTCACCGGGCGCCACCAGGATGCCGCGCGTGGCCAACCGCGTGACGCTGTCCTGGCATGGCTCACCGCGGGTGGCCCACAAGTAGAGGCCGGCGTCCGAATGGTCGATAGCAAAACCGGCTGAGCGCAGCGCCGGCAACAGGGTGGCCCGCCGCCGCGCGTAGCGCTCGCGCTGCAGCTTTTCGTGATCGTCGTCGTCCAGCGCGGCCACCATGGCGGCCTGCACCGGCGTCGGCACCATCATTCCGGCGTGTTTGCGCACTGCCAGTAGTTCGGCGACCAGGCCGGGATCACCAGCGACGAAACCGGCCCGGTATCCGGCCAGCGATGAGCTCTTCGAGAGCGAGTGCAGCGCCAGCAGCCCGGTGTGGTCGCCGTCGCAGATGGAGGGATGCAGCACCGACAACGGCTCGACATCCCAGCCCAATCCCAGGTAGCACTCGTCGGAAGCCACCACAACGCCGCGATCGCGCGCCCACCCCACTACCTTGCGCAGGTGGTCGGCGCCCAGCACGCGCCCGGTCGGGTTGCTCGGGGAGTTCAGGTAAATCAGTGCCACCGATTGGGGGCCCAACTGGGTCAGCGAGTCCGCGCGTGACACCTGCGCTCCCGCCAGCCGCGCGCCGACGTCATATGTCGGATACGCCAGTTCCGGCACCACGATCACATCCGCTGGGCCCAGGCCCAGCAGGGTCGGTAGCCAGGCGATGAGCTCTTTGCTACCGATCACCGGCAGCACGGCCGCCTCAGTCAGCCCGGTGATGCCGAAGCGGCGGTCAAGGGCAGCTACTGCTGATTCACGCAGCCGCGCAGTACCGGCGGTTGCCGGATAGCCCGGCGCGGAACTGGCGGCCGCCAATGCCTCTCGGATCACCGGCGCAACCGGGTCTACCGGAGTACCGATGGACAAGTCGACGATGCCGTCCGGATGGGCCCCGGCCAGCGCCTTCGCCTCGACCAACGTGTCCCAGGGGAACTCCGGCAGGGAGGCCGACACTCCCCCGCGAGCGGGTGATACCCCGAGTCGGCCCATCCCGGGCTTCTGCAGCACCGGCGCGCTCAGTCGCCTTCGCCCTGCGGTGGCAGATCCTTGACCACTTGGGGGTCGTTCTCGGTCATGCCGACCTTGGCCGCACCACCCGGCGACCCCAGTTCAACGAAAAAGTCGGCGTTGATCTGCGTGTACTGGCCCCACTGTTCGGGCACATCGTCTTCGTAGTAGATCGCTTCGACAGGACAGACCGGTTCACAAGCCCCACAGTCGACGCATTCATCGGGGTGGATGTAGAGCATCCGAGCGCCCTCGTAGATGCAGTCGACCGGGCACTCCTCAATGCATGCCTTGTCCTTGATGTCGACGCAGGGTTCGGCAATCGTGTACGTCACGGACGTCTCCTCAAGGTGTCCTCCATGTACTGCTGCGTGTGGGCTGCCGTTCGCATTGTCGCGGCGGTTCTGGACCACTTCCAGACAAAGCGTTTGATTACTGATACTAGACGTTGCACATACACGTCAACCACTTGGCACGCCCGCACGACCGCAGTGCTATGCACCCAGTTGCGTCGCGGCGTGGTGTGCCATTTCTGCTGCCCGGATGGCACTGGCCCACGCGACCTTGGTGTCGCTGGGCGAACGGGCCGGCTCGGGCTACCAGTGAGCCCACTGGTTGGATCGCTCCATCGCAAAGTGTGACCAACGCCACCAAGCCGGTGACCTGCCGATAGTTACATTCGGGGGGTGGTCTACGAATAACCTCGCGAAGGAGAACGCTCACGGCGCCTGGTAGCCTCGACGGCAGACGGCAAACCGCTGGGCAGATGTCGTCGCCGTCAAAAGCGGTGCACTAACTGGGGAAGGTGTCCATAAATATGACGCTGTCGTTGGGCAAGTTGGCAGCCGCAGTTGGCGGCGTGGCGGTGGCCTTGAGTGCTGCCACCGGGGTCGCATCCGCCGATCCGATCATCGACACAACCTGCAACTACGGGCAGGTGATGGCAGCGCTTAACGCGACGGATCCGGCAACTGCCGCGCAATTGAACCAGTCGCCGGCCGCGCAGAACTACTTGCGTCGGTTCCTCGCCGCACCGCCGCCCCAGCGCGTACAGATGGCTCAGCAGATTCGGGCCATGCCGCAGGCTGCGCAGTTCATGGGGACCATTGAGCAGGTTGCCGGCGTCTGCAACAACTACTGAGCCAATCCGCGGATAGTTCAGTAGCCGCTCAGTAGCCGGCGCACGCGACCCAAGGTTTCGGCGCCGGCGCGGCTGCAGATCCTTGACGGGTCGCCGGGTCGGCGGCCCCACAGCAGCAAAACCCGTGCGGCGGCATCGGTTTCCAGCGTGGCCGGCCCCACCGGGTCGGCGAATCCGACGGTGGTGTGATCCACGTCCGCACTGACGAAGATATCGTCGGTGTCGGGAACGCGCAACCGAGCCTCGATTCGCTCGCCTGACCCGATTTCCTTGGCGCCCTTGGCGAGCAACGGGCGTCCCACCGCGAAGACGCTGTGCGTGGTCATCCACGGCTCCGCCAACGCCGTCTGGAAGGCGGCGCTGATATCGCAGTCGCCGGTGATGTCCCAGCCGTGCAGGACGAGTTCTTCGCGCATGTGTTCGGCGAACCAGGGCACCTTCATGGTGCGGCCGGTCCAGGCGACATCGGTATCAGCAGGAACCGCCTCGGCCGCCACGGCGACCTCGTTCAGGGTGGCCATCCGGTCAAGCAGCGCGTCCCACAGGTCCGCATCGTTGAGGGCGCGAAGTGGACCCTCGCGTTCTTCGAAACCGCGCGTGCCGACCGGTTCGCCTTCCAGGTGCGCGCCCAGCACCCGGGCGAGCTCCTCGGCGTTTCCGGCTTGATGGGCCACGATGTCGCGTACCGTCCACGCTTCACACCAGGTACCGGCGTCAGGCCGGCGCTGCTGCGCCGCATCGATAAGAGGCTGCCATTCGGGGAATCGGTCGTTGTCAATTTTCCGGTCGATCTGTCGCCGCATGTCCACGGTGTACCCACCGATGCTGGCGAATAACGGAGCTAGGCCGCCAGCGGAGAGTAGGTAGTGGTGCGCTGACGTGCCCGGCGCCCGATGCCCTCGGCTATCGCGACCAACTCGGCCACAGTCTTCGACGACCCGTATTCAGACCCGGCCATCCGCGAGATGGTCTCCTCCATCAGCGTGCCCCCTAGGTCGTTCGCGCCGCCGTTGAGCATCACCTGCGTGCGCTCGACGCCCAGCTTGACCCAGCTCGTCTGAATGTGGGAGATGCGGCCGTGCAACATGATTCGCGCCAGGGCGTGCACCGCCCGGTTGTCGCGATGGGTGGGCCCGGGACGAGCCGCGCCAGCCAGGTACAACGGTGAATTCTGATGCACAAACGGCAACGGCACGAACTCGGTGAAACCGCCGGTACGGTCCTGGATGCCGCGCAGCACATTGAGGTGAGCGACCCAGTGCCGCGGACTGTCGACGTGTCCGTACATCATCGTCGACGAGGACCGCAGGCCCACCTCATGTGCGGTGGTCACGATGTCGATCCACATCGAAGTCGGCAACTTGCCCTTGGTGAGCACCCAGCGCACTTCGTCGTCCAGAATCTCGGCGGCGGTGCCGGGAATGGTGTCCAGTCCGGCTTCGCGCAGGCTGACCAGCCACTCGCGAATGCTCAACCCGCTCTTGGTCACACCGTTGGCAATCTCCATCGGGGAAAACGCATGCACGTGCATCGACGGCACCCGGTCCTTGACGGCGCGCACCAGGTCGGCGTAGCCGGTGACCGGTAGCTCGGGGTCGATCCCGCCCTGCATGCACACCTCAGTGGCACCTTCGACGTGCGCCTCCCATGCGCGCTCGGCAACCTCCACGGTGGACAACGAATAAGCGTCGGCATCACCTTTGCGCTGCGCGAACGCGCAGAACCGGCACCCGGTGTAACAGATGTTGGTGAAGTTGATGTTGCGGTTCACCACGAAGGTCACGTCGTCACCAACTACGTCGCGCCGCAACGAATCCGCCAGTGCGGCAACCGCTTCCAGCGCAGGACCGTCGGCGGTGGCCAATGCCAGGTACTCGTCGTCGGTGCAGCCGGCGGGATCGCGTTCAGCCGACCGCAGCGCGGCGAGCACATCGGTGTCGATGCGCTCCGGGGCGCGAGCGGCCAGCTCGTGCACGTGTGCACGAATCGATTCCCAGTCGCCAAAGGCACTGTCGAGATCGCTGCGCGCTTCGGTGTTGCGGCCCTCGGTGTCGATCGCCGCGTTGAGGTCGACCCGCCCGGAGGACTGCACGTCGTCGGGTTCCTGCCAGGGCATGCCCACCGGGTTGACATCGCGAGCCAGGCCGGTCGCCGGGTCGGCCAGCGCCACAACATGGCCCCGCACCCGCGGGTCGATCCACGCGGCGCCCGCTTGTACGTATTTGGGTTGCGCGGTCAACCGCTGCACCAAGTCGTATCCGGCTTCGGCAGTGACAGCGGCCAGCTCATCCAAAGCGGGCCAGGGCCGTTCGGGGTTGACGTGGTCGGGCGTCAGCGGTGACACACCACCCCAGTCGTCGACGCCGGCGGCGACCAGAGCCAGGCACTCGTCGCGGGACACCAAATTCGGCGGCGCCTGGATACGCATGCCAGGACCCAGTACCAACCGCGCGACCGCCACCGTCGCCAGATAATCCTCGATCTCGGCATCGGGGACGCCGGCCATCGCGGTGTGTTCCTTGGCCCGGAAGTTCTGCACAATCACTTCCTGGACATGCCCGAATTCCTTGTGCAACTTGCGAATCGCATGCAAGGTATCGGCACGTTCGGTCAGCGTCTCGCCGATGCCCACCAGCAGACCGGTGGTGAACGGAATGGATAACCGGCCTGCGTCGGTGAGAACGCGCAACCGGACCGCCGGGTCTTTGTCCGGGCTGCCGTAGTGCGCAAGCCCTTTCGTTTCAAACAGCCGCCGCGACGTCGTCTCGAGCATCATGCCCATCGAAGGCGCCACCGGCTTGAGCCGCGACATCTCCGACCAGCTCATCACGCCGGGGTTCAAGTGCGGCAACAGCCCGGTTTCCTCCAGCACCCGGATCGCCATCGCCCGCACGTAGGACAGCGTGGCGTCGTAGCCCCGTTCACCGAGCCACTCACGCGCCTCGGGCCACCGATCCTCCGGCCGGTCGCCGAGGGTGAATAGTGCTTCCTTGCAACCGAGTTCGGCCCCATGGCGCGCGACGTCCAGAATCTCGTCGGGCTCCATATACATACCGGCGCCGTGGGCACGCAGCTTGCCCGGCACCGTGACAAAGGTGCAATAGTGGCAGCTGTCGCGACACAGATGGGTGACGGGGATGAACACCTTACGCGAATAGGTGATCGGCAGCCGATCGCTAGGGCCGCGCCGTCCTGCCGACTCAAGTCCCGCGTCGCGCACCCGCGCCGCACTCGCGCACAGGTCGGCCAAGTCCGCACCGCGCGCGGTCATCGCGACGGCCGCCTCATTGATATTCAGTGCGACGCCGTTTCGAGCCCGCCGCAGTACCCGCCGCAGCGCTGAACCACTGGCCTTAGGCGGAACGACGGGGCTTGGCAGAGCGATGGGCTCCTCGCCCGGAGTCAACGGCACGTTGGTGTAACTCCCGGCCATCCAAATTTCATCCGCACGTCCCAACTATCTGCGACCCGACGCGTGCCATGAGCGACAACAGTAGCCTCCAGCTGTGCGGTAGGGGGTGCCTGCACTCAACGGGTCGGCCAGCACCGGTACA
>DATIOT010000020.1:0-3613 GCA_035472875.1 Mycobacterium sp. | reverse complement strand
ACCTCCCCTAGCTATCTGGACTCCTCGCTGACGGTTCGGCTCGCGCACGACTCGGAGACCGCTCGGCGTCAGGACGCCCTGGGTTCGATGTTCTGGCACTCCCTGCAGCATGACACCGCGCCACGCACCCAGATCTTGGTTCCGCCGGCGGTGTGGAACCTGCAGACCGACGACGCGCAGGTCATCCTGACCGCGCTCGCCACCACGATCCGTTCCGGTCTGGCGATACCGCGCCCGCTGCCGGCGCTGATCGCGGAAGCTGCGGCCCACAACGAACCGCCGGAGAAAACAGACACCTACATGTCGGCGCGTGGCCGCTTCTCCGACGATGTGACCGCCGATATCGGCCGTCATGTTGGCCGGCTGTGGGGGCTGACCTCCGCTTTGACCACCGACGACCGCACCGGGCTGACCGGCATCCAATACACCGCTCCGCTACGCGAGGACATGCTCCGCGCGTTGAGCGAATCGGAACCGCCGGATACCCGGAACGGCTTGGCTCGGCAGCGCTTGGCGGTCGTGGGCAAAACGATCAACGACTTGTTCGGTGCCGTCACAATCGTCAATCCGGGCGGCTCCTACACCTTGGCCACCGAGCACAGCCCCCTTCCGTTGGCGCTACACAACGGTCTCGCTGTCCCCATCCGGGTGCGGCTGCAGGTCGACGCTCCACCCGGGATGACCGTCACCGACGTCGGCCAGATCGAATTGCCGCCCGGATACCTGCCGCTGCGGGTGCCGATCGAAGTGAACTTCACCCAACGGGTTGCTATCGACGTGGCACTGCGGACGCCGGAGGGAATGCGGCTGGGCGAGCCGGTGCGCTTGTCGGTGCACTCCAACGCCTACGGCAAGGTGTTATTCGCAATCACGATGACCGCCGCGGCGGTGCTGGTGACGCTGGCGGGGCGACGGCTTTGGCACCGTTTCCGCGGTCAGCCCGATCGCGCCGACCTGGACCGCCCCGACCCACCCCACGCCAGAGCCGCCCATTCGCGAGACCAGATCGACCATCGGGTCGATGAAGAGCACCGAGTATGAAACCCGCCTACCGGCGGCCCCAGCAACAGCCACCGCCGCAGCGACAACGACTGCCACAGCGACAGCCACGGCTACAGCCGAGCGGCCCGGCGTCGCCCCCGACGGGTCTACCCCCTCCAGTCCCTTCGGGCCTGGACCCCGCTCGTCGACGACCCGAACTGTCCGACGCCGCACTGGTATCGCGGTCGTGGGCGATGGCGTTCGCAACACTGATCAGCCGGATCACCGGGTTCGCCCGGATTGTCTTGCTGGCCGCGATCCTGGGCGCCGCGCTTTCCAGCGCTTTCTCGGTGGCCAACCAGCTGCCGAACCTGGTCGCCGCGCTCGTCCTCGAGGCGACGTTCACCGCGATCTTCGTGCCGGTACTGGCGCGTGCCGAGCAAAGCGACCCCGACGGCGGCGCGACGTTCGTGCGGCGCCTGGTAACGGTGACGACCACGCTGCTGTTGTTCGCAACGGCGTTGTCGGTGGTGGCCGCGCCGCTGCTGGTCCGGCTGATGCTGGGCCGTACTCCGCAGGTCAACGAGGCGCTGACCACCGCCTTCGCCTACCTGCTGCTGCCACAGGTGCTCGCCTACGGCCTCACGTCGGTGTTCATGGCAATCCTGAACACCCGCAACGTGTTTGGGCCGACGGCATGGGCGCCGGTCGTCAATAACGTCGTCGCACTCGCAACCTTGGCGGTGTATCTGGCGGTCCCCGGTGAGCTTTCGGTCGATCCCGTTCGGATGGGTAATGCCAAGCTGCTGGTACTCGGCATCGGCACCACCGCCGGGGTGTTCGCGCAGACTGCGGTACTGCTGGTAGCGCTCCGGCGCGAGCGCATCAGCCTGCGCCCACTGTGGGGAATCGATCAGCGGCTCAAGCGCTTCGGCACGATGGCCGCCGCAATGGTGCTCTACGTGCTGATCAGCCAACTCGGCCTGGTGGTCGGCAACCAGATCGCCAGCTCGGCAGCCGCTTCCGGACCCGCGATCTACAACTACACCTGGCTGGTGCTGATGCTGCCGTTCGGCATGATCGGCGTGACGGTGCTGACCGTGGTGACGCCTCGGCTGAGCCGCAACGCCGCCGCCGACGACACCCAGGCGGTGCTCGCCGACCTGTCGCTGGCCACCCGACTGACGCTGATCACGCTGATCCCGATAGTGGCGTTCATGACCGTCGGCGGGCCGGCGATCGGTAGCGCACTGTTTGCCTACGGTCATTTCGGGGGAATCGACGCCGGGTATCTGGGCACCGCCATCGCGTTGTCGGCCTTCACGTTGATCCCGTATGGGCTGGTGCTTTTGCAGCTGCGCGTCTTCTACGCGCGGGAGCAGCCGTGGACGCCGATCGTGATCATCCTCGTCATCACGGCCGTCAAGATCGTCGGCTCGGTGCTGGCGCCCCACCTGACCAGTGACCCCAAGCTGGTGGCGGGTTTTCTCGGCCTGGCTAACGGCATCGGATTTTTGGTTGGGGCGCTCGTCGGCTACTACTTGTTGCGGCGCACACTCCTGCCGGCCGGTGGCCACCTGGTCGGCGTCCGGGATGTGCGGACGGTGCTGGTGACTGTTGCCGCGTCATTGCTCGCCGCACTGGTTGCCCACGTGGCCGACCGGCTGCTGAGTCTGGGCGAGCTGACGGCACACGGTGGCGGTGCGGGTTCGCTGCTGCGACTATTGGTGCTGGTGACCATCATGTTGCCGATCATGGCGACGGTCATGCTCCGCGCCCAGGTCCCCGAGGCACAAGCGGCGCTGGGCGCCGTCAGTCGCCGGATCAGGCGCCACGGTGGGCGCCAGAGCGCGGCGCGAGCGCCGCGCAAAGCGACTGTGCCGGATCAATCGTCTCGCCGGGGCCCTGTCACGTACCCTGAGCAGAGGAATTCGTCCCCGCCGGGGGTAAATGCGGTCCAGGAGCCGATCCGGCGCAGGCCTCCGGAGTGGGCGGGTAGCGCCCGCGTAGCGAAAGGACCGGAGGTGACCGACCGCCCAGTAGAAAGCGCCGCGTCCGGCTCCGCGTCAGGCGGCGAGCTACCGCGACCGGTTGCCGACGACTTCCAGCCCGACATTCCGGCCGGCGCCAAGCCTGACTCGTCCGCGCCACGTCCGTCCGACCAGCGCAACGGCGATCTCTCAGGCGAGCCCGCCCGCGGGCCGACCCCATTTGACGCGCCCCGCGAGCGGAGCGGGGAACCATCGGCACCCACAGACGATGTCCACCTGGTTCCCGGCGCCCGCATCGCCGGTGGGCGGTATCGGCTGCTGGTCTTCCACGGTGGCGCACCTCCCTTGCAGTTCTGGCAGGCGCTGGACACGGCGCTGGACCGGCAGGTGGCGCTGACCTTTGTTGATCCGGACGGGGCCCTGCCCCACGACGTCCTGCAGGAGATCCTGTCCCGCACGCTGCGGCTCAGCCGGATCGACAAGCCCGGTGTCGCCCGAGTGCTTGACGTCGTCCACACCGGATCCGGCGGCTTGGTGGTCGCGGAGTGGATTCGCGGCGGCTCGCTGCCGGAGGTGGCGGACACCGCACCATCGCCCGTCGGCGCCGTCCGGGCAATGCAGTCGCTGGCCGCTGCCGCCGA
>DATIOT010000019.1:0-2047 GCA_035472875.1 Mycobacterium sp. | reverse complement strand
CCGCGGGCAGCGGGCCATGGATGCGGGCGGGCTTGATCTCGTCGACAGTCCAGTGGCTGGCCACCACATCGCGCAATTCATCCGCGGTCACCGGGTGCGCCGGCCCCGGAATTGTGCTGCCCTCGGGCAGAGCGGCCCGGTCGAACACAAGCACAAAGTTGGTTTGCGTCTGACTTCGCCGCAGAGATCGGGGTGAGAAATTACCCAAGGCTGGCAGTCTTCTCGGGTGACCTCAGAGGAGCCGTTCATGCCCGATCCCAATGGCCGTCGCCGTCCGTCGAAGCTGTCCGCGGAGACCAAGTGGGAGATCTTCTTGCAGGTGACCGCGGGCGAGATCAGCCAGGCCGAGGCCGCCCGCAAGTGGCACGTCGACGTATCGACGGTGATCGGGATACGGCGCACGGTCAAGGACGCCGCCTTGGCCGCGCTGGCACGCAAACCGGGACGACCTGGCACGCCCCGCGATTGGCAGTTGGAGGCGGCACGGGCGGAGATCGCGCAGCTGACCGAGGCGGTCAAGGCGCAGGCGATCGAGCTGTCGGTCGTGCGGGGAAAATCCGGTTGGGGCTGAGCGGGCCGGTGCCGGCGCGGGTCCCCGCCGACGTCAAGGAAGCCGTCCTGAAGAGCGTCGACGACGCGGTCGCGGCCGGGTTGGCTCACACCTGGGTGTGCGGGTTGTGGCAGGTTTCCGACTCCCGGTTACACCGCTGGCGGGTACGGCGCCGCGACACCGGCACCCTGGTCGACCGGGCGCCGGGCGGGCATCCGGTGCACGCGCTGCTGTCCGAGGAGATCGCCGCGATCCTCGACGTGGCCGAACGCTGGGGCACCGTCGACCGCTCGCATCGCAAGCTGGCCCACCGCGGCTCCTACGAGCATCTGGTGTGGGTCTCGCCGTCCACGTTCCGCCGCGTCCTGATCGAACACGGGCTCACCCTGCCCGAGCCGGCACCGCGCACACGGACCGAGAAGCGGCCATGGCCGGACTGGCTGGTGTGGGAACCGAACCGGATATGGATCTGGGATGCAACACATTTCACCCGCGCCCGTCGGGTCTGCTTCGCGATCGTGGACATGGTCTCCCGTAAGTGGATCGACACCCTGGTTTCGGTCGAGGAGACCGCCACCCAGGTCACGGTGATCTTCGAGCACGCGCTGCAGATCGAGGGGCTGCTGGAGCTGCTCACCGACGAACGCCTCGACCTGGAAGCTGATGACCCGCGCCGACCGATCCTGCTCGCCGTCAGCGACAACGGGCCGCCGATGACCGCCCGCGATACCCGAGCGTTCATGGCGCTGATGGCCATCGCCCAACACCACGGCCGCCCTCACGTGCCGCAGGATCAGGCGTGGATCGAGTCGTTCTTCGGCCACATCAAGGGTGAGTGGCCGCACCTGGAGACCATCGCCGAGCCGTCGCTGCTGGAAGCCGAACTTCTCAGAGTCCGAACGGAATACAATTCCGTGAGGCTGCACGAAGCGATCGGGTACGTGACTCCCGACGACGAGCACACCGGTCGCGGCGAAGCCATCCGGCAAGCCCGCCGCGACGGACTTGAGCGCGCCCGGCAACGGCGACTCGACTACCATCGCTACACCATCGCCGACCCCACCGGGGAGATGCCATGAGTTGGATAATTTCTCACGCCATCTCTGCGGTTAAGTCAGAAACGCCTCATGTAGTTCGTGGATTTTGGCGAGGGCTTCGGCGAGGTCGGCCGGTGGAGGTTCGGCGGCGACCAGGGTTTGGCTGCCGGCTTGGATGGTGACGGTGCGGTAGCGGCGTGCGGTGCGTACGAATTTCTTGATGCTCCAGCCGGTTTGGTGCTCGATCCAGTGCGATGCAGCCATGGCTGCGAACACGACGTTCAGGTGCGCCTCGATGGAGTCGCGGGTGCGGTGGTAGATCGGTCGGGCCTGCAGGTCGTGCTTGGACATCCGAAATGCCTTCTCGATGCGCCACAGCTGGTGGTAGGCGTCGATGACAAATGCCGGCGGTTGGCCGACCAGGTTGGTGGTGTATCCCTTCCAGCCGGCCAGCGCCCGG
>DATIOT010000018.1:0-4055 GCA_035472875.1 Mycobacterium sp. | reverse complement strand
TCCCGACCGCCACATCCGCCCGGTCCGCCACGGCACGCATCTGAACCGCCTCGTAGCCGCCTTTCGACGCGATGGCCATGGTGGCATCGAGGATGCGCTTGCGACGCTCCCGCTGTGCCTCCGAGCCGAGCTCGGACTCAGCCAGTACCGCCACGTTCATGACCTCGCGCGGCTGCGAGTCGGAAACGCGGCTCGAGTTCGTGTTCGCTGGCGACATCTGACGGGTTCCCCCTCTTCCGGGCGGTTCGTTCGCAAACGATACGCAAGCCGAATGTGAATTTCCCACCTCCGTCCCGCCGGGACAAGCACCTGTCCTGCTGTAATGGCGTTCGACTTGACGCTCGATCGCTGGCACTATTAGAACACGTTCTAGTGGGGACAGGTGCCCCCTTTATGACGCCGAATCAAAGACGCGGAGGACTCACACGTGGTAGCGACCGTCACCGACGAACAGTTTGCGGCGCGTGAGTTGGTGCGCGATTGGGCCCGCGGTTCGTCCTCCGGGCCCGGTGGGACCGCGGCGATTCGCGAAGTCGAGCAGGGCAACGCCGATGCGTGGCGGCCGGTGTTCGCGGGCCTGGCCGATTTGGGGATATTCGGCGTGGCAGTTCCTGAGGACTGCGGTGGGGCGGGCGGCAGCATCGAGGATCTGTGCGCGATGGTCGAGGAAGCGGCTAAGGCGTTGGTACCCGGGCCGGTCGCGACGACGGCACTGGCCACCTTGGTCGTCTCGGATCCCGAATTGCTGGCCGCGCTTGCCTCTGGTGAGCGCTTCGCCGGCGTGGCGCTCGAGGGCGACGTGCAGTTCGACAACGAGACTTCGCGGGCGTCGGGCACCGTCGGTTTGGTGCTGGGCGCCGCCGATGGGGGGGTGCTGTTGCTGCCTTCCGGTGAGAACTGGCTGCTGGTCGATACCGGCAGCGACGGCGTGCTGCTGGAGCCGTTGCTTGCCACCGACTTTTCCCGGCCACTGGCGCGGGTGGTGCTGTCGTCGGCGCCGGCCACCCCGATCGCAGAATCATGGCAGCGGGTCGGGGAACTGGCCGCGACTGTGCTGGCGGCTGAGGCGGCCGGTGTGACCCGATGGTCGCTGGACACCGCGGTTGCCTACGCCAAGGTGCGTGAGCAGTTCGGCAGGCCGATCGGCAGCTTCCAGGCCGTCAAGCACCTGTGCGCGGAGATGCTGTGCCGCGCCGAGCAGGCCGAGGTGGCCGCTGCCGACGCCGCCCGAGCCGCGGCGGATTCCGATCAACCGCAGTTTTCGCTTGCAGCGGCTGTGGCCGCGAGCATCGGCATCGCCGCCGCGAAGGCCAATGTCAAAGACTGCATTCAGGTGCTTGGCGGCATCGGATGCACCTGGGAGCACGACGCGCACCTGTACCTGCGCCGGGCCCACAGCATCGGCCGGTTCCTCGGCGGCGCTGAACTCTGGTTGCGTCGCATCACCGCGCTGACTCAGTCGGGAGTGCGACGCCGCCTGGGCATCGATCTCACCGAGGTTGAAGGCCTGCGACCGGAGATCGCCGCAGCCGTCGCCGATATCGCCGCGCTGCCCAAGGAGAAACGGCAGGTGGCCCTGACCGAAGCAGGGCTGCAGGCGCCGCACTGGTCGACGCCGTATGGGCGCGGCGCGTCACCGGCCGAGCAGCTGTTGATCGATCAGGAGTTGGCGGCGGCCGGCGTAGTGCGGCCGGACTTGGTGATCGGCTGGTGGGCGGCCCCGACCATCCTCGAGCACGGGACGCCGGAGCAGATCGAGCGCTTCGTACCCGCCACCATGCGGGGCGAATTCCTTTGGTGTCAGTTGTTTTCCGAGCCAGGTGCCGGCTCGGACCTGGCGTCGCTGCGTACCAAGGCGATGCGGGGTGACGGCGGCTGGCTGCTGACCGGGCAGAAGGTGTGGACGTCCGCCGCCCACAAGGCGCGGTGGGGCGTGTGCCTGGCACGCACCGATCCCGACGCCCCGAAACACAAAGGCATCACCTACTTCCTGGTGGACATGAAATCGCCCGGCATCGACATCCGGCCGCTGCGCGAGATCACCGGCGACTCGCTGTTCAACGAAGTATTCCTGGACAACGTGTTCGTGCCCGACGAGATGGTGGTGGGCACGGTGAACGACGGTTGGCGGCTGGCCCGCACCACATTGGCCAACGAGCGCATCGCCATGGCCACCGGGACCGCGCTGGGTAACCCGATGGAAGAACTGCTCAAGGTGCTGGCGAAGATCGATCTCGACGTTGCCCAGCAAGACCGGCTGGGACGGTTGATCGTCACTGCCCAGACTGGTGCGCTGCTGGACCAGCGCATCGCGCAGCTGGCCGTCGGCGGCCGGGATCCCGGCGCGCAATCCAGCGTGCGCAAGCTCATCGGCGTGCGCTACCGGCAGGCGCTGGCCGAATTCATGATGGACGTGTCCGAGAGCGGCGGCCTCGTCCAGAATCGTGCGGTATTCGACTTCCTCAACACCCGGTGCCTCACGATCGCGGGCGGAACCGAGCAGATCCTGCTCACCGTGGCCGCCGAGCGGCTACTTGGCCTACCTCGCTAGGCCCGCTCGGTAGACCTCAGGAAAACGTCGTCTGCGCGCAGGTGCTCGGCGAGGTGATGTTGACCCCCGGGTAGACCACCTGCATGTGGGTGCACACGATCACGTTCACGTCGGTCTTGGGCTGGCCCGTCCGCCAATCATTGGAGTTGATGACCCCGGTCGTCTGGTACTTGTCCGGCGGGCCTTCGCCGAAGTAGACGGTGGTAATCACGTCGGATCCGCCCTCTTTCATGACCCTCTCGAACTGGCTGGTCGCGTGGGCGTCCAGATAAGCCAACCGGTTCGTCGACCGGATCTCGGTGGTTTGGCGGGCCCAGAGGCTGGGCGGGAAGCCGGTCACACCGTCTGGTGTGCGCATGTGGGCTCCCGCGGTGAAATCGCAGGTACCCGTCGCTGTGTGGCAGTCGACCAGGGTGTGCGTCTCCAGCTGGTTGGGCCCGTCCAGCGGGAACAGGGTAGTAGCGGTGTTGCTGGCCGCCGAGGAGATCGGGGTGGGGAGGAAGGTCAGCATGAATCCGACGACTGCAGATCCCGTTATCACCCGCTGCATCCTGCTCCCCCTTCACGGTTAGCTGACCCAGGCAGAACTTAACTCCGCGACTACTCGTCGTAGGTCACTTCTACCGAATCAGATACCGGGTGAGATTGACAGGCCAAAATCAGGCCTTCGTCCAGGTCCTGCTGCTCGAGCACATCGTTGACTTCCATGTTGACCTTGCCGCTGCGCAGGGTGCAGGCACACGCGCCGCAGTGGCCCTCCCGGCAGGAGAACGGCGCGTCGAGGCCCTTGGCCAGCAGCACGTCGAGCAGCTTGGCGTTGCGCGGCCACGACACGGTGTGTGTTTCGCCGTCCAGCTCTACTACCGCAGTGGCCGGCGGCTCGTAGCCTTCATCGGTGTCCTCGATTTTGACTGCCGCGAACGGATCTGAGTCCAGCGACTTGAACACCTCGATATGTACTTGCTGCGCAGGCACTTTCAGCGCTTCCAGCGCTTCGCGTGAAGCGTCCATAAACGGGCCGGGCCCGCAGATGTAGACGGGCCGGTCGGTGTAGGGGACAGCCAGTTTCGCCAGCTCGGTTGCGCTCGGCAATCCCTGCAGCGATTCCAGCCAATGCACCACCGTGAGCCGGTCGGGATATTTGGCGGACAGCTCGCGTAGCGCGTCGGCGAAGATCACTGAGCGGTCGTCGCGGTTGGCGTAGAGCAATGTCACTTGCCCGCTGCCTTCGGCGAGCGCCGACTTGCAGATGGACATGATAGGGGTGATCCCGCTGCCGGCGGCCAACAACAGGAAGTCGCTGTCGAGCGTTTTGGGAACGAAGTTGCCCGACGGGGCCAGCACATGGATCCGCATGCCTTTGTGGGCGTGGTCGCACAGCCAGTTGGACGCGTATCCGTCCGCGGTGCGCTTGACCGTGACGGTGAGCGCATCGTCGGTGAACGGTGAGCTGCACAACGAGTAGCAGCGGGCCACCGATCCGGTGCGTTCGCTGGGGACGCGC
>DATIOT010000017.1:0-9145 GCA_035472875.1 Mycobacterium sp. | reverse complement strand
ACGCATTCGGGGTCCGGCCCGTCCATCGGCAGGCCGGTGAAGAACTTGGCCGCCATGCACCCGCCCCGGCAGCTGTCGTAGTGCCCGCAGCTGCCGCACGCCCCCGCCGACTGCGGTTCGCGCAGCTCGCGAAACAGCGGTGCGTTCTTCCATACCATGTCGAATCCGCCGTCGGACAGCACATTTCCGGCCAGAAAGCGGTCGTGGATGGCGAACGGGCACGCGTAGACGTCGCCCACCGGGTCGATCAGGCACACCACCCGGCCGGCACCACACATGTTCAGGCCGGCCAGCGCACCGGACTGCCCGAGCGGCGACAGGTGGAAGAACGAGTCACCGGTGAGCACCCGCTCCCCCTTGGCGACCAGCCAGTCGTACAGCTGAACCTGCTGAGCGGCGGTGGGATGCAAATCTTCCCAGACGTCCGCGCCCCGCCCCGAGGGACGCAGCCGGGTGATCCGCAAGGTGGCACCGTGGCGGCGTGCCAATGCGGCGAATTCGTCGAGCTGGTCGACGTTGTGCCGGGTGACCACAACGGAGATTTTGGCGTCGGAGAAGCCTGCCGCGGCCAGGTTTTCCAGCGCGCGTAGCGCCATGGCGAAAGACCCGGGTCCGCGGACGGCGTCGTTGATCTCGGCCGTGGCGCCGTCGAGTGAAATCTGCACATCCACGTAGTCGCTGGCCGCCAATCGCGCGGCGACCTCGGGAGTGATCCGGACCCCGTTGGTAGAGAACTTCACACCAACGTGGTGTGCGGTGGCGTAATCGACGAGCTCCCAAAAGTCCGGGCGCACAGTGGGTTCCCCGCCGCCGATGTTGACGTAGAACACCTGCATGCGTTCCAGCTCGTCGATGATGTCCATGCATTGACGGGTGGACAACTCACCTGGATCCCGTTTGCCCGAGGACGAAAGACAGTGCACGCAGGCCAGGTTGCACGCGTACGTCAGCTCCCACGTCAGGCAGATGGGCGCGTCCAGCCCATGCTCGAACTGCTCGATGAGCCGCGGTACTCCCGCTATCGGGGCGGTCATCTCTGACCCTCCTGAGGCACCAGCATGTTGGAATCGGCCAGCACACCCAGCGCGTGCAGGTACGGCTGCTGCCGGGAGTCGTCCACCCCGGCGGCGCGGCAGGCGGACCGGACATCGGGATGGTCCGCCAGTGACCGCACCACCGCAAGGATGGTGCGGTTCTTCAGAAAGGACAGCTTGCGGGTGCCGAAGTGATACAGCAGTGCGCCAAACGGTTCTGGTCGAACCGCCACCTGTGGGTGCAACCGCCAGCCGCGATCAGGGTCGAACAGGCTTTGTGCCCGTCGAGCCTGCGCGGACACAGGCACGATCAGTAGACCCCGCACATCCCGTCAATGGACACCTCTTCGACCAAAGTCTCGGTAACGAGCTCGGTGTCAGTGTCGGTCTCGCGGTCCATATGAATTGCCTCTCGTCAGGTCTCGACAACGATGGTCGATCTTGTCACAATCGTCGTCAGAATATGGCATCGAGTGCCGAAATGGAAGGGCGGGTCTGATGCTGCCGCAGTCGCGGGTGGGCCGGCGCCGCTCGACGACACCACAGCACATCACCGACGTCGCCATCGAGTTGTTCACCGCCCGGGGTTTCGCCGAGGTCAGCGTCGACGACGTCGCACAGGCTGCAGGTATCTCCCGCCGCACACTCTTCCGCTATTACGCGTCCAAGAACGCCATCCCCTGGGGCGAGTTCGACGCCCACCTCGCGCACCTACGAGACCTGCTCGACAACGTCGACGCGCGGGTTCCGCTGGGCGAGGCGCTGCGCGCGGCGCTGTTGGCGTTCAACACCTTTGACGAGTCCGAGACCGTCCGGCACCGCCAGCGCATGCGGGTCGTCCTGCAAACCGCGGAACTGCAGGCCTATTCGATGACGATGTACGCCGGCTGGCGCGAGGTCATCGCCGCATTCGTAGCCCGGCGGTCGGGCGCCAAGACGACCGACCTGCTGCCCCAGACGGTCGCCTGGACGATGCTCGGTGTCGCGCTGTCAGCGTACGAGCATTGGCTGGGCGACGAATCCGTCCCGTTGCCCGTGGCACTCGGCAACGCGTTCGACGTCGTCGGCGCCGGGTTGGCGAGACTGGAGCGATGAACGGCACCGAGCACCTGCTACACACCCTGCGCTCGCAGGGGCGGTTCTGCGGCCCGTCGGGCTCCCCGATGTACGACGAGCTTTTCGAGCTCGTGGCCACCGACGTCGAAGCCGGCGGGATCTTCGCCACCATCTTGTCCGGCCACGAAAATGATCCGTCGCGCGAAGCCGTACCGCTTCGGCTGCTGGGCGGCCTGCACCGGCTGGTGCTCGACGGCCGGGCACCGGCATTGCGCCGCTGGTATCCCAGCACCGGTGGCACCTGGGACGCCGAGACCGCCTGGCCCCAGATCCTGCTCACCGCTGCCAACCACATCGACGCGTTGCGCGGGGCACTCGGTCAACCACCACAGACCAACGAGGTGGGCCGATCTGCCGCGCTGATCGGCGGCTTGCTGCGCCTCAATCGCGGATTCGACTTGCCGGTAAGGCTCTTCGAGATCGGATCGAGCGCCGGGCTGAACCTGCGGGCAGACCACTACCACTATCACTACGCCGGCGGCCAGTGGGGACCGGTCGACTCGCCAGTGACAATCGACGACGCGTGGCACGGTCGGCTGCCGCCGAAGGGTGCGGTGCGGATCATCGAGCGGCACGGGTACGACATTGCGCCGATCGACGTCACCGGCGCCGACGGGGAAATGACTGTGTTGAGCTACGTCTGGCCCGACCAGAGCGCCCGGCTGCACCGGCTGCGTGGCGCCATTGCGGTCGCCCGGAATGTGCCAGCGGGGCTAGTGCGGCAAACGGCGGCCGACGCGGTCGCCGGCCTGACTCTGGCCAACGGTGCGTTGACCGTGCTGTGGCATTCGATCACCTGGCAGTATCTGAGCGACGAGGAACGAGCCGCGATCCGTGACGGGATCAAACTACTGGGCGAACAAGCCGATGCCCATTCACCATTCGCGCACCTGACCCTCGAGCCCGCCCGCGACGGGCCCGGCACCCCGATCAAGTTCCTGGTGCGAGCCCGCAGCTGGCCGGGCGGCGAGCTGGAAATCCTCGGCGAATGCCATCCGCACGGCCCACCGGTGAACTGGCAGTAGGCACAATCGCGGAAAAATTTTGCGGCAACCGCGTCGGAGTTCTGCCCGCCAGGGCGACGATAAGGGTGTGTGCGCCGAAGCGGACCACCCACCCGACGCTCGACACGCGCTGTTGGCGCTTTACGACGAGGCGTTGCCGGTGGTGTACGGGTACTTCGTCCGGCGGTGTGGCGACCGCGGGACTGTTGAGGACCTGACGTCGGAGACCTTCCTTGCGGCTATGGACGCCGCACGCAAGAGCGATCCGCCGCCGATCTCGTTTCCGTGGTTGCTCGGTGTGGCGCGGCACAAGCTGGCGGACCACTATCGGCGCCGTCATGATCGGCTGACCGTGCCGGTCGCCGAGCTGCCTGAGCCGGCCCTTGAAGCGGCCGGGGTGGCCGACGACTGGGATGCGGAGCTCGACCGGATGGTCGCCCAAAGCGTGCTGGCCCGGCTGACCGAGCCGCACCGCACGGGGCTGGTGCTGCGCTATATGGACGACTGCTCCGTCGGCGAATGCGCCGAGCTGATCGGGCGCACCGTGCACGCTACCGAGGCGCTCTTGGTCCGGGCCCGGAAGGCGTTCAAACAACAGTATCCGGAAGGAGGCACGTCATGAGTCAGCTCAACCGGAACGACCCACTGAGCGTGCTGCACACCGATGACCTTCCGGTCCAACCCGATCCGGCGTTCGCGGCGCGACTGCGCCGACGTCTGGAATCCGCACTGTCACTACCCGAAGGAGTTGTCATGAGCGGCACAGCAAGCGCCCTATCCGAATTGACCGAACTATCGGCGGCTGAGGAGCACCCGCAGCCGGCGGCGCTGCCCTACCTGAGCGTGGCCAACGCACGGGCGGCGATCGCGTGGTACACAGATGCCTTCGACGCAGTCCTGGTCGGCGACCCAATTGTGATGGACGACGGGCGAATTGGGCACGCGGAACTCGCGATCGCCGACGGCGTGCTGTATCTGGCCGACGAACATCCCGAACTCGGACTCAAAGCGCCCGCTCCTGGCGCGGTCTCGGTCAGCCTGATGCTGCACGTCGGCGACACCGACGCCGCCCTGCAGAAGACGCGCGAACACGGCGCCACGGTCGAGCGCGAGATCTGCGAGAACTACGGAACGCGCAACGCGACCATCATCGACCCGTTCGGTCACCGCTGGATGCTGTCCGGCCCGCCGGCTGTGGCTGTCGGGGAGCCGGTTGACGGCATCCGGCACGGCGACATCGGTTATGTGTCAGTGTGGGTCCCGGACCCCGACCGCGCGGCCATCTTCTACCGGCATGTCCTAGGCTGGGCATACGATGCTGCAGCGCACCAGGTCACCAACACCGAACTGCCAACCGGTATTTCGGCCAACGCTGGTCCGCCCACTCTGTTCTGCTGCTACGCCGCCGCCGATGTGCGGGCCGCTCGCACCGCGATCGCCGAGGCGGGCGGTGTCCCAGGCGAAATCCGTCACACCGACTACGGCGTCCTGCTTGACGCCACCGACCCGCAGGGCGTGACGTTCTCGGTGTATGAGCCGCCGGCCGGACGAAAACGACCGGAACTCAACGGATCCGGTCCTGGCGAGCTGTCGTATGTCACCTACGAGGTGCCGGATTCGGCAGGCTTCCGCGATTTCTACGGCCGGGTGCTGGGATGGAACTTCGAGCCCGGCCGCGTGGCGGACGGCTGGCAGGTGGTGGGGACACATCCGATGGCCGGGGCAGCCGGCGGCAACGCGAATCCGACCACAGTGCCGATGTGGACCGTGTCAGACATCGAAGCGGCAGTGGCGCGGGTGCGTGAAGCGGGCGGCACCGTGCTGGCCGAGCCGGCCCGCCAACCCTATGGTGTGACCGCCGAATGCACCGACGATCAAGGGGCGCGCTTCTACTTGGGCGAGTTCTAGGCCGGGTTCAGGATCTCGGAAATGGGTGTGGCGGCGGCGATCTTGGCGCGGACCTTCATGACCTTGCCGGGCATCCCGCCGCCGACCACGCCGACCACCACCCCGTCACGCTCGTAGTAAGCCAGGAACTTTCGGCCGTCGTCTTCGACCAGATGCACGATGTCGGTGGCTTCCGGCTCCCCCAGACATTGGATCTTGACGTCGTATTGATCGCTCCAGAAGTACGGGACAACCACGGCCGACGGCATGTCCTGCCCAAGCATCGCGGGCACCACAACGCGGGCCTGGTCGGCTACGTTGCTCCAATGTTCAACGCGCGCTTGGTGTCCCGTCGCATCACGCCAGGAAGCTACATCACCGAGCGCCCACACCTTTGGGGCGCTGGTGCGTCCGGCTTCGTCGCAGATGACGCCGTTGTCAACCTCGACACCGCTACCATCGAGCCACTCCGTCGCCGGTCGTGAGCCGATGCCGACGACCACCAGGTCGGCAGTCAGCTCCGTGCCGTCGGTTAGTACCACGGTGTCGACATGACCTTCGCCGCATACTTCCGCCACGCTGACACCGAGGCGAACGTCGACACCTTCATCGCGGTGCAGCCGGGCCACCAGCTCGCCGATCTGCTCGCCGAGCACCGATGCCAGCGGAGTCGGCTGCGGCTCAACCAGCACCACGTCAACTCCCAGGCTGCGCAGGCTGGCCGCTACCTCGCAGCCGATGAAGCCGGCGCCGACGACCACGGCGCGCTGTGCCGCCGATGCGTGCTCGCGCAAAGCCATGCTCTCGTCGAACGACCGCAGCACGCGGATACCCTCGAGATCCGGGAACGCCGGAATGCGCCGCGGCACCAAGCCGGTCGCGATGACGAGCTCGTCGTAGCCAAGCACCGTCCCGTCATCGAGAGTCACCGTCTGCTCGGCCGTATCGAGACTGGTAGCGGCCGAACCCAGGCGCAGCGTGACGTCCTTCTCGTCGTACCACTCACGTGGTTTGAGGGCGACGTCGTCGACCTCTTTGCGCAGCACTTCCTTGGACAGCGGCGGGCGATCGTAGGGCAGATGCACCTCGTCGCTGACGATTGTGATGCGACCGGAGTAGTCGGATCGACGCAGTTGCTCGGCGGTCCGGGCAGCGGCGAGCCCGCCGCCGACGATCACGATTCCGTCGTCGCTGCGGTGTACGCCTTTGCTACCGGTCATGTGGTGTTCATACACGATCGGGAATCAGTACTTCAAGGCGCCCTTGTCTACCGGGATCTGCGTGCCCGACAGTGTGCCCGAACCGTCGCCAGCCAACCAGACAACGACATCGGATACCTCGTCGGCCGTCATGAAGCCCTTGTACTGCAACGGCATTGGCGGGAAGCTGTGCACAAAACGGGGATGCTTGGCGAATATTTCCGTCATCGCCTCCGGCTCGATCATCGGGGTATCGACCGAGTAGGGGTGGATGGAGTTGACCCGGATGCCGTATTCGCCGAGCTCGATGGCCAGCGTGTTGGTCAGCGCGGTGAGTCCGTGCTTGCTGGCCGCGTAGTGGCCGTTGCCGGGCGTCGCTTTGAGGCCGGCCGACGAGCTGACCACGATGATGGAACCCCCGTTGCCGGCCTCGATCATCGCGGGAATCGTGGCGCGCAAGGTGCGCCACGTGCCCGTCAGGTTGATCCCGATGACGGTGTCCCACTGCTCATCGGTGAGTTCCCAGACCCGGCCCCAGCCCAGCACACCGGCGTTGGCGACCAGAACGTCAAGGCGGCCGAACTGCTCGACCCCGTCGGCCACCAATTGCCGCAGCGCAGCGTCGTCGCGGATGTCGACCTCGCGCGCCAGCACCTTGCGGCCCTCGGCTTCCACTAACCGGACGGTCTCGCTGAGATCCTCGGGGGTGGCCGGGGTGTAGGTCAGGGTTCTCGACGCCGGCGCACAGATATCGAGCGCGATGATGTCGGCGCCCTCGCGGGCCAGCCGCACCGCATGCGACCGCCCTTGCGCACGGGCAGCGCCGGTAACAAATGCCACCCGTCCTTGCAGTAATCCAGCCTGTCCAGCCACGGCAGTTCCTTTCGCCGACTGACAGGCTAGCAGCGGAACTGGAACGTGTTCTAACTCGCCTTCAGGTTCAGATTTCGGAGATGATCCGGGCCCGTCGGCTGTTGTACTCGTGGTCGGTCACCGCACCGCCGGCGTGCAATTTCTCGAGTTCGGAAAGCCGCTCGGCGATCGACTGTTGCGGCGGTGGCGGGCCGGCCGGCGCGCCTGCCCCCGCCGGTTGCGGCTGCTGCTGGGCCGCCCGGCGCACCACGGCTTGGATCTGTTGACGCAGTGCCAGATTCGAACGGATATCGACCATCCGGTTGAGCGGAACATTGTTTGCTTTGAGGATCTGCAGGATCTCCATCAGCGGGCCGGCTTGCCCGCTCAGGTCGTAGGTCCTGTTGTCTTCGGCCACGGTGAACTGCGCGGGCACCAGCCCATTGACCAAAGCGCTTCGCTCCCAGTCGATTTTGTACTCCTGGGTGGTGGGGTTAACCAGGACGACGAGCTTGCGGGCGGTGAGGTTGCCAAGCCGGGTGACGCTGGCGATTACCCGGTCTTGACTGTCGAAAGGCAAGAACCCCGATCCGGAGATGTGCAGGTTGATCTTCACCACCGGTTGTTCGTTGATCCGGGTACCCGTCTCGGTGAGCCCGGTGATTTGAGCAAGCGCCAGCACGCCGTGCTGCTCGAGCTCGGCCGTTTTGGCCGCCGACTTCGCGCCGTAGTTGGTCAACGCGAGTGCGATCAGCACGTCAGCCACGGTGATGAGCAGGCCGACATAGAACATCCACTGAAGCAGGCTGACCAGCCCGAGCGTGAAGTAGACGACCAAAAAGATCGGCCCCACCAGGCCCGCCGCACAGCAAAACCAATAACTGTGTCTTCAGATAGCGCGCCAGCACGTGTATCTCCTCGCCTTGCCCGGAAGTTCGTGTCAGATTAGCCCTCGCAGCGAGCACCATTCGCGCAAACCGCGTCCGGGCGTTACCGCCGTTGGTGCTTGGGAGACCCCGCCGCGCCCGCCGTTGCCGAGGCCGCTAGCGGCATGCCCAGTGCTGCCGGCGTCGCCGCAGCCGGAGAAGCTTCCGGCGTTTCCGGCTGCACTGCCGCTACCGGCGTGCTGTCCTGTGTGAGCGCCGCCGGCCCCGCCGTTGCCGGGGAATGCGTCAGCGTTTCCGGCTGCACTGCCGCTGCCGGCGCACTGGCCGGTGCCAGCGCCGCCGACCTCGCCGCTTGCCCCGCCGCGACCGGCGAACTGGCCGGCCCCACCGCAGCGGCGGGTGCTGCAGCCGATGGCGAAACCGCCGTCGCCAGGTGTCCCGCCGATGCCGCCGGCGCCGAGGCACTGGCCAGCCCCGCCGTTGCCGCCGGCACCCCCGCTACCACCGAACCCGCCGATGCCGCGCCGCCCATCACACCTTGCCCGACGGTCTGCAGGGGTGAGGCGTTTGCGGCCTCGGTGAGGGCATACTGCGTCGCACCGCCACTCATGAGCTGCACAAACTGCTGATGGAACAACGCCGCCTGAGCGCTGAGCGCCTGATAGACCTGAGAGTGCGCGTCGAACAACGCCGCAATGCTCGCCGACACCTCATCGGCGCCCGGTGCCAGCACACTTGACGTCGGGCCCAACGCTACTGAGTTGGCCGAACTGATCGTCGAGCCGATGTTTGCCAAGTCCGATGCCGCCGCCGCCACATATGACGGCGTCAATTTCACGTACGACATCTGCACCCTCCGACCAGACCACGGCGGTCGCCTAATCGCCCGGCCGCCACCCGCAGACTGGACAAGATCAGATCGTAAGCCTGGACAAGCGCTTCCGCACCGTTTTCGCCAGCTTCGTCGGGGTCGAAACCGCACAATGCCCGGACCGCCAAACTCGGCGATCCCGGCAGTGTGCTGACTCTGTACTGAGCCGGTGGACTACTTGACGATCTTGGTGACCCGGCCAGCACCGACGGTGCGGCCACCTTCGCGGATCGCGAATCGCAGACCCTCATCCATCGCGACGGGCTGGATCAGCTTGACCGAGATGACGGTGTTG
>DATIOT010000016.1:0-6541 GCA_035472875.1 Mycobacterium sp. | reverse complement strand
CCGGCGACCGGCGGCGCCGTCAGGTCAACGGTGATGACCTCGAAACCCCTATCCGAGGACAACGCCCGGGCAAGCTCAGCGTGGTCGAATCCACGCCAAAGTTCCGGCACCACAAAGAATTCAGTTGCCAGCTGCTCGGTGATGAAGCCCACCTCGCGTTCTCGCAGTATCGGGATTATTGGATTTTGCACCGCGCCGAGTCGGGCGAGCGCTGCCATGACAACAATGGTCTCCAGCGTGGTGGGCAGCTGCCACGACACCACAGTTCCCGCGTCGATCCCACGTTCGGCGAACGCAGCGGCCGTCGCGCATGCGGCATCGTGAAGCTGACGCGCGGTAAGGCTCCGGTCATGCTCATCGGCGAGCAGCGGTCGGTTCGGTTCGCGCTGTGCCGCGTCGGCGATCAACGTCCAGAACGTCCTACCGTCCGACATGCTTCCGATCTTTATCTAGCGGGCGGATTTTCGGATGGTGGACGAAATCCGGACTGCGCTATCGCCACAGACACACCGCTGCCTATAGGGCCCTTGTGGTCGACGAGGGTGGCGGAACCTGTGGCCACGCCGTCGTGGCTGTAGTGGGTAAGCGAGGCCAGCCCAATATGGGGTCCTTCGGGCAGCCGGCTCAGCGTGAGGGTGTAGTCGGCATTGATGAACTGCAACGCCTGTGTGCCCCAGTTGGCGATTGAGGCCGTGATGTCAGCAGCCATCGCCGCGCGGGTGAAGGCGCTGAGCGGTTCGTCGTCGATCAACGGGCGCGTTTCATGCAACCACGTGTATTTCGGTCCAGACGTACCGGCCCATTCAGGATCGGGATTCTGGATCCCGGCGCCCCAGCCGTAGGTCCGGATAAAAAGCGACGGCTGGGTGCCGTCGTGCTCGATTGGTAGCGGCGGCATCTGCACTGATGGTGACCACACGTCCCCTTCGGGCTGCGGGCCGCGCCTCAGAAACAGTGCGCTCCCCCGTGCCACGGGGTCGCCACGCTGAATAAGAACGGCCTCGACAAGCCGCAATCGCCGTCGGTCGTGTTGTACACGGGTGCGCACCTCGATCGGTTCCAGTGCGGTTGGTCGAGGAAGATCGACGGTCAGGCGCGCAGGTTGTAGTTGCGGATCGTCGACCGCGCGTTCGACCGCCCAGCCCAAAAGGCCGCCGACAACATGGCCGCTGAGCGACGGACCCCATCCCCCGCGCGCGATTTGTGTTGGCACGTAATGGCTTTTGTCGCACACAAAGTATGGCGTCGACGCCGCCAATTCAGCGGCAACCGGCAGGATATTCGGCTCGGTCACCGCATACCCGCCAGGTGGTCACCGCATCGGGCCGCCGAGCCGTTGCGCTTCGGCGGAGCAGTGGCCGCCAACGTGCACGCGGTCGCGAGCCGAACCACGACTGTCATGGGGTTTCTCCTTCGAGGATACTGAACCGTAGATATTACAGTATCCCTTCCGGTCACGCGGTCCTTGACTTGGTGCAGCGGTCAGTGAGTAAGGAGCGAGCCGATGCGGTGTGCGGTACCGTCAGGATCGACATAGACGAATTCCCGCAAACCGTACGGTGTGTCGTGCGGTGCGATCAAGCGGCCTTCGAGGTTTTCCAGTGCCTCCCATTCGGCGTAGAGCGCGTTGGCATCACTGACGTAGAGGTACACACTGGCAGCGGTCCGGAGAGGATCGTGCTCGGCCAACTCGGTGAGGTGGATCGACACCGACCCGCGGTCGGCAAAACCATAGCGTTCTGGACCTTCGTAGCCGCGGACATCGAATCCGAGTCGGCCGTAGCGGTCGAGGGCGACATCAAGGTTTCGGACCGGGACGATCGGTGATACCGAGGTGAAATCAATTCCGGGCACACCACAGTCTGTCAGCCGGGTCGGAGCCTGCCCAATTGGCTCGTGTGAGCCCGTTGGCGTCTGTCTTCCGAATGGCCGCCCGCCGTTTACCTATTGGACGTAGCTACTTGCGACGACCAGGGCGTACGCTCTGGCGGCCGAGCCGGTCAAGCGACGATACTTGCGCCATCACCGAACCTGTAAGCCGTACCCGCACCTGGCATCGCGACACACGGTGTCGTGCAGTCTGCTCGCGGGGTCTATCCCACAGCGTTGAGGAGGACAAGTGAGCACATCAGAGACGGCCGCTGAGCATGGCGGTTGGCCGGTAATCCATCTCTCTCAGCTGCTGCGCGCTCCGGTGCTGGCCCGCTCCGGCGAGGCTGTAGGCCGGGTCGAGGACGTGATCGTGCGGTTGCGCGGCGCAGACGAGTATCCGTTGGTGACCGGGATCGTGGCCGGGGTCGGCGGGCGGCAGGTGTTCATCGGCAGCCCATCCATTACCGAGTACGCCCCACACCGGGTTGTGTTGGCCAAGAACAAGGTAGACCTTCGCGGTTTTGAGCGCCGCGAAGGTGAGGTGCTGCTGCGCGCCGACGTGCTGGGGCACCGGTTGATCGATGTGGCCGCCGTGGAGCTGGTGCGCGCCTATGACGTCGAGCTGGAAGATACCGGCGCCGGGTGGGTGCTTGCGCGGCTGGACACCCGCCGCCCCCCAATGTTGTTCGGGCTGATCAAGCGCTCCGGCGGGCATGCGGCCCGCGATTGGAAGGCATTCGAACCGTTGATCGGCCACGCCCGCTCCGATGCGGTGCGCCGTATGACGGACCGGTTCGGCGGATTCAAACCCGCCGACATCGCCGACCTTCTCGAGGAAGCCGACAAGGCCGAGGGCGGCGAGATCCTCGATCGGGTGCGCAGCGACCCGGAATTGGAAGCCGACGTCTTCGAAGAACTCGACCCCGACAAGGCCAGCCGGCTGCTCAACGACATGCCCGATGACGAGGTCGCCGCACTGCTGGGTCGGATGCGCGCCGACGATGCCGCTGACGCGATCGCAGACCTGCGCCAATCGCGACGCCGGCGCGTGCTGGATCTGATGCCCGCCCCGCAGCGCACCAAGGTGATCACCCTGATGGGGTTCAACCCCGAAAGCGCCGGCGGGCTGATGAACGTCGACTTCGTCTCCTGCGCCGCCAGTGCAACCGCGGGCACCGCGCTTGCGCTGATCGCCGACGCCCGCACTGTACAGCCGGAGGCGCTAATCAAGATGCATATTCTCGATGGGGACAAACACCTCGTCGGTGTGGTGTCAGTGATCGCCCTGTTGCAGACTGATGCCGCTGCAAGCATTGGGGCACTTATGGATTCCGACCCAATCCGGGTTGGCGCCGAAGCCGATCTGACGGACATCGCACTGTTGATGGCGGACTTCAACCTCTACTCCATCCCGGTAGTCGACGAGCAGGACCGCATGCTCGGCGTGGTCACCGTCGACGACATACTGGAGGCCACCATCCCCGAGGACTGGCGCCGGCGCGAACCCGCCCCGCGCCCGGTCCGCGAAATCACCCAACCCAGTGATGACCGCAACGCGCCTGTGCCGGGAGGTGAAGCAACGTGACCTCGGGCGAGGACAACACCACCCACCCTGCGGCGCCGGCTGACCATGCCGAACAGGCCGCGCTACGGCGTACCGCGGTGCTCGACAGCAAGCACCTAGGTGATATCGAGGGCGCGTTCGGGCGCATCAGCGTCGGCGAGATCGAGCATGCCCGCACGTTGAAAACCCGGCTACTGACCCTGCTGGCCATCGTCGGTCCCGGGATCATCGTGATGGTCGGCGATAACGACGCCGGCGGGGTGGCCACGTACGCCCAAGCCGGCCAGAACTACGGCTACTCCCTGCTGTGGGTGCTATTGCTGTTGATCCCGGTGCTCATCGTCAATCAGGAAATGGTGGTCCGGCTCGGTGCAGTCACCGGGGTCGGGCACGCCCGGTTGATCAACGAACGCTTCGGCCGCGGCTGGGGCTGGTTTTCAGTCGGCGACCTGTTTCTGCTCAACTTCCTGACAATCGTCACCGAATTCATCGGCATCACCCTGGCCGCCGACTACATCGGCGTCTCCAGATACGTTGTGGTGCCGATCTCGGCGACGGCGCTGGTCGCGATCATGGCAAGCGGCAGCTTCCGGCGATGGGAGCGGGCCATGTTCGTGTTCATCGCCGTCACGCTGCTGCAGATTCCGATGCTGCTGATGTCGCACCCGCAGTGGGGGCATGCGGCGAAGTCGTTTGTGGTGCCAAGCATTTCGGGAGGCGTGAGCTCGGATGCGGTGTTGCTGATCATCGCCATAGTCGGCACCACGGTGGCGCCCTGGCAGCTGTTTTTTCAGCAATCCAACGTCGTCGACAAGCGCATCACTCCCCGGTTCATGGGCTATGAGCGCGCCGACACAGTATTGGGGGCCTTCGTCGTGATAGTCGGCGCTGCGGCGCTGCTGATGACCGGCGATTGGGCGGCGCGCTCCACCAACACCACCGGTCGTTTCACCGATGCCGGCGCCATAGCACACCTGCTCGGCCAACAAAGCGCGGTGCTCGGCTGGTTGTTTGCGATCGTGCTGATGGACGCCTCGATCCTCGGCGCGGCCGCGGTGACCCTGGCCACCAGCTATGCCTTCGGCGATGTGTTCGGCCTGAAGCACTCGCTGCACCGCGGTTTCGCCGACGCCAAACAGTTTTATCTGTCCTACACCGCAATGGTGGTGTTGGCCGCGGTCATCGTGCTGATCCCCGGCGCCCCCCTTGGGTTGATCACCACCGCGGTGCAGGCCCTTGCCGGTCTGCTGTTGCCCAGTGCCAGCGTGTTTCTACTGCTGTTGTGCAACGACCGGGAAGTGTTGGGGCCCTGGGTCAATCGTCCCTGGCTCAATTGGGTCGCCGGCCTGATCGTCGGCACCCTGCTGCTGCTGTCGGGGATCCTGATGGCCACTACCCTGTTCCGCGACCTCAATGTCGTCGCCGTCGCCAGCTATCTGGCCCTGGCCATGGTCGTACTCGGCGTCGCCGCGGGACCAGTGCTGCGCTGGTTGGCCCGTCGGCAACCCACGGCACCGGCCGCAAAATTTCCGGCGCGCGGAGTCGACCGAAACACCTGGCGGATGCCACCCCTTACCCTGCTAGAGCCGGTCACCTGGTCACCCGGTACCCGGCTCGGCATGATCGCCCTGCGCACCTACCTGATCATCGGTGCGCTGCTATTGGTGGTCAAAGCCATCCAGCTCAGCCGCTGAGCTACCTGTCGCGTTGGAGTAGACGAGCGGCGTTTCCCCACAGCCAGTCCTCGAGGACTTCCCGCTGCAGCGGCAACGCACGCATCTCGTCACACAGCTGCGTGTAGGGGCGGTTGATTAGAAAAGCACCGGTGCCGTAAATGATCTTGTTGCGAATAGTCGTCCGCCCGAAGCGCATCAGCGGCTCCCATCCGGCGCCGGGCGACGTAAAGTACTTAGGCCGGTGCGCGGCCAATTCGAGGTAAACATTGGGGTGTTTCCATGCGATCAGGCATGCCTCTAGCACCCACGGGTAGCCGCCGTGGCTCATCAGGATGGTGAGCTCAGGGAAGCGGCAGGCGATGTCGTCGATGTGGCGGGGATGGCCCAGGTCGCTGGGTCGCGTGCGAGTCCAGTTGGCCGAGGTGTGGATGGAAAGGGGAACACCGAGCTCGACACATTTGGCATAGAAGGGGAAGTAGGCAGGGTCGGTAGCGGGCCGTCCAATCATGAACGGCCGCAGACTCAGTCCTCGGAAGCCGTGCTCAACTACCCACCGCTCGAACTCATCGACAGCTGCGCTGCCCACCATGATGTCCGCACCTGCGAAGGGGATGAACCGGTCCGGATACCGGCCCGCGAGGGCTGCCACCGGAGCGTTGTTCACAAAAGTGACACCGCACGTTGACTTTTCGTCGAACCCCGTGATCAAGCTTCGGGTGATGCCGGCACTGTCCAAGGAGTCCAGGAGTTGGTCGTCGGTCCAGCGCCGTGTCTCCACGTAAGCACTGAACTGCTCGGCGCTGATCGTTGTCTTGGTAAAGACCTCGAAGTACGACAGCAGCTCGGTAGGAAAACCGGCCCGCAGGTCGTCAATGATCTCGGCAGAAGGAACGAATGGTGCCCACATGTCGATGACGGGCACGGGAGGTTCGGCAGTCATGAGTTGGATGCCGTTGTCCGAGGGCCTATCGTCCCATGCAAGAACTCGTCGAAGACCGCGTCGTGCTCCACGGCGAAGGCCTGCTCGAATGTCGCGCTGGGGCTGCTGATCAGGTAACGCTTTGTGCACTCGAGCGCGGGCTGGGGGGCCTCGATGATCGTGCGTGCCATCGCCAAAGCGTCGTCGAGCACCCGCGCGGGTTCGCTGATACTGTTAACGAGACCGATGCGCAGTGCCTGGTCGGCATCGATTCGCCGCCCGGTGAGGCACAGGTCGCGCGCGATGCCCACTCCGACGATCCATTGCAGCGGCGTAAACAACGGCGGGGCACCGAATTTGATCTCGGGATGGCCGAATACCGCATTGGCCGAGGCGATCCGGAAGTCGCACAGCACGCAAAGGTCCATGCCGCCGGCCACCGCGGGACCGTTGATGGCCGCCACCAACGGCTTGGGAAAGTGCCACACGGCGAGGTGGTAGCGGTGCGAG
>DATIOT010000015.1:0-4230 GCA_035472875.1 Mycobacterium sp. | reverse complement strand
ACACCGGCGGCCGCTTCGGCCTCTCGACGCGCCGTGTCCAGAGCGGCGGCCGCGCGAGCCTGGCCCGCAGCCGCCGCGGATTTGCTTCTCTCCAGCTCAGCGATGCGCTCGATCAACGCCGATTGGTCGGCCATGGGGTCGACCGCAACTAAACTATCGAACATGTGTTCGAGTATATATCGATGGACTGACACGCGGGGCGTTTGCGCACCGGCGCTACTCTGGCCGTGTGGGCGCCAGGAAGCGTATCCGAGTGGCGCGGATCTACGAAGACACCGATCCCGACGACGGACAGCGTGTCCTGGTCGATCGCATCTGGCCACGCGGAATCCGCAAGGATGACCCCCGGGTAGGCATCTGGCGCAAGGACGTTGCGCCATCGAAAGAACTGCGCGAGTGGTACCACCACCAACCGGAACGCTTCGACGTATTCGCTTCGCGTTACGAAGCGGAACTCTCAGGAAGTCCGGCACTACAGGAGCTACGCCAGCTCACCAAGCGCGGGGTCGTCACCCTGGTGACCGCCACTCGCGAGGTGGAGGGCAGTCATGCGGCCGTCCTGGCGAAGTTGCTCAAAGGCCGCTGAACGATGCGGCTGGGATTGCATGCGTTGGGAATCGGGCCCGGCGCCGACCGGGCGGTGATCGAAGCTGTCGCGTCAGCCGCAGACAGCTGTGGCTTCGCCACCCTGTGGGCGGGTGAACACGTTGTCATGGTGGACCGGTCCGCGTCGCGCTACCCCTATTCCGACGACGGTGTCATCGCCGTTCCGGCACAAGCGGATTGGCTTGACCCGATGATCGCGCTGGCTTTCGCCGCCGCTGCCTCATCGCGGATCGGCGTCGCGACCGGGGTATTACTGCTGCCCGAACACAACCCGGTGGTGGTGGCAAAGCAGGCCGCGAGTCTGGATCGGTTGAGCGGTGGGCGACTGACCCTCGGGGTGGGCGTCGGGTGGTCCAGGGAGGAATTCGCCGCGCTCGGGGTGCCGTTCGAGTATCGCGCGGGGCGCACCGCCGAATACGTCGTCGCGATGCGCACGTTGTGGCGCGATGATGTCGCTTCGTTCGATGGCAAGTTCGTCGGCTTCGACGCGATCCGGGTCAACCCCAAGCCGGTCCGCGATCGTCGCATCCCGATCGTGGTCGGGGGCAACAGCGATCCGGCGCTGCGGCGCGTGGCGGCATGGGGAGACGGTTGGTACGGGTTTAACCTCCCCGGCGTCGACGCGGTACGTGAGCGGCTCGGCACGCTGGAGCGGCTGTGTGCCGAGTCGGGCCGTGACCTTGGCGACTTGCGGCGGTGCGTGGCGCTGCGCAGTCCAACCGTTGGCGATGTCGGTGCACTCGCCGAGTTGGGCGTTGACGAGTTGGTCCTTGTGGAGGGGCCGCCGGAGCGCGCAGAGGCCGCCATCGGCTGGGTTTCGGCGCTGGCTGACCGGTGGATGACCGCGCTGCAGTTAGACCAGTGACGGCTTGGGTAGGCTCTGCGGATACCTCGAATTGTACAGGGCGGCAAGGGAATCCACGGCCGGTTCATACGTGCTCCGCCACCCATTGGCCGAGGAATGCCGCGGCCATACCGAGCACGACGCTGACGACGATATTGGCCACCGCCGCCCACGTCTGGCGCTCCTCGCCGAGCCGTTGAGTTTCCAGCATCCAGGTGGAGAAGGTGGTGTAAGCGCCGACGAACGCGGTGCCGGCAAGCAGGGCCGCATCCTTGCCCAACGCCAGCCCGCCGAGCAGTCCGAGCAGCGCGGCGCCGCTGATGTTCACCGCCAGCGTGCCGAACGGAAACGGCCGTGCCATGCGCCTGGCCACTGTGCGATCTACCAGGAAACGCAGCACCGAGCCGATGCCGCCGATGACCACGACACCGCCCCAGACCAAGACCGTCGTTGCCGCTGCGCCCGTCATGCGCGCACCCGCACCCGGCGAACCAACGCGGTGGCCAGGTGCACCGCGAGCAATCCGAACACGATGCTGACGACGGTGTAGCCGACGGCCAGGCCCCAATGGCGATGTTCGATCATCTTCAGCGTCTCGACTTGCATCGTCGAGAAAGTGGTTAATCCGCCGCACAATCCGGTGCCGAGCAGGGGACGCCGATAACTCGACAACGGCAACCGCTCCAGCAGCCGGGTGGTGAAGTACCCAACCAGGAAGGAGCCGACGATGTTGACCGTGAATGTCGGCCATGGCCACCTCGCTGGGTCATCGACGGCGAGAGTGCTCAGGGCGGCACGGGCCAGGGCGCCCAGCGCCCCGCCGGCGAATACCGCGGCCAACTCGCGATAGTCGTGTTGTGCCACGGGGTGGATTCCTTCCGTTTGCCGGTGCGCTACGCAGCGTATGGCGGAACTCCAGACCGACGCAGCCCGGGGGCAGTCGAGCACAGGCAGAATTGATAGTCATGGTGGCCAACCCGCGTGCCGGTCAGCCGGCCCAACCCGAAGACCTCGTCGATCTGCCGCATCTAGTCACGTCGTACTACTCGATTGAGCCCGACCCCGATGACGTCGCTCAACAGGTGGCGTTCGGCACCTCGGGACATCGCGGGTCCGCGCTCAACGGAGCATTCAACGAGGCCCACATCCTCGCGATCACCCAAGCCATCGTCGAATACCGCGCCGCGCAAGGCACCACGGGGCCGTTGTTCATCGGCCGTGATACGCATGGTCTCTCGGAGCCGGCGTGGGTGTCGGCGCTGGAGGTGCTGGCCGTCAACGACGTCATGGTCAGGATCGACTCGGCTGACCGATACACGCCAACGCCGGCGGTCAGCCACGCCATCCTGACCTACAACCGCGGCCGCACCGAATCGCTGGCCGATGGGATCGTTGTGACGCCGTCGCACAACCCGCCTCCCGACGGCGGTTTCAAGTACAACCCGCCCAACGGCGGCCCAGCCGACACTGACGCGACTTACGCGATAGCCAAGCGCGCCAACGAGATTCTGCGCAGCGGCGAGTCGGTGAAGCGTACGCCGCTTGCCCGCGCGCTGCGAAGCGTCCAGCGCTACGACTATATGGACAGCTACGTCGACGACCTGCCGAATGTGGTGGATGTCGACGTGATCCGCAAGGCGGGAGTGCGGATCGGCGCGGACCCGCTCGGTGGGGCCAGCGTGGACTATTGGGCCGCGATCGCCGAGCGGCACAACCTCGAGCTGACGGTGGTCAATCCATTGGTCGACGCGACGTGGCGGTTCATGACGCTCGACCACGACGGCAAAATCCGGATGGACTGCAGCTCCCCGGACGCGATGGCCTCGCTGATCGGCAACCGGGACCACTACCAGATCGCCACTGGCAATGACGCGGACTCCGACCGTCACGGTATCGTCACCCCCGACGCGGGGCTGATGAACCCGAACCATTATCTGGCCGCCGCCATCGACTACCTCTATACGCATCGACCGTCTTGGCCGGCCGGCATCGCGGTCGGCAAGACCGCGGTCAGTTCGTCGATCATCGACCGGGTGGTCGCTGGCATTGGCCGCAAGCTCGTCGAGGTGCCGGTCGGGTTCAAGTGGTTTGTCGATGGCCTGATGGGCGGCACCATCGGCTTCGGTGGCGAGGAGTCGGCGGGGGCGTCGTTCTTGCGGCGTGATGGATCGGTGTGGACTACCGACAAGGACGGCATCATCATGGCGCTGCTGGCGTCCGAGATCTTGGCTGTCACCGGTGCCACGCCGTCGCAGCGGTATCAGGCGCTGGCCGACGAATACGGCACCCCGTTTTACGCGCGGGTCGACGAGCCTGCTGACCGTGACCAGAAGGCCCGGCTGGGCAAGCTGTCCGCCGAGCAGGTGAGTGCTACCGAATTGGCGGGCGAGCCGATCACCGCGAAGCTGACCTCCGCTCCGGGCAATGGCGCTCCGCTGGGCGGACTCAAGGTGACGACGGCCAACGCATGGTTTGCTGCACGACCGTCAGGCACTGAGGACGTCTACAAGATCTACGCGGAATCCTTCAACGGACCCGAGCATCTGGCCGAGGTACTGAAAACCGCCCGCGAGGTCGTTAACCAGGTCATTGGGTAAGGTGCCCTGACCAGCGACTTTGAACGCAACCTGACAGTGGTGTAGCTTCGATGGGCACAACTTCTTGGGGCTATGGCGCAGCTGGTAGCGCACCACACTGGCAGTGTGGGGGTCAGGGGTTCGAGTCCCCTTAGCTCCACCAGGGAAAGTTCAGCTCTGAAGGCTCGATTTTCGAGTGTCTGA
>DATIOT010000014.1:0-10875 GCA_035472875.1 Mycobacterium sp. | reverse complement strand
CCATGACTTTGAGCATGACCGCCGACTCGAGCGCTGAGGAGAGCGCATATACGTCAACGCTGTATGACATAGGCGATCTGCCGCCGTTGGGTGTTGTCCCGCGGCGAATGTATGCATCGGTGATCCGCCCTGACCGATACGGTCCCCCAGCGCGGGCCTTTGCCGTGGAAACAGTTGATGTACCTCAAGTGCAGCCCGGCTACGTCTTGGTGGCGGTGATGGCGGCCGGAGTCAACTACAACAATGTGTGGGCCGCTCTGGGTAAGCCGGCCGATGTCATCCGGATGCGCGCGCGGCAGGGCGATACCTCAGACATGCATATCGGAGGCTCGGAAGGCTCAGGAATTGTTTGGGCAATCGGCGAGGGTGTGCGGCATGTCGCCGTCGGTGACCAAGTCCTACTCTCAGGCTGTCGTTGGGATGAGACCGACCCGGCGATACGCATGGGCAGCGATCCCATGCTCGCACCATCGCAATTTGCCTGGGGGTACGAGCTCAACTGGGGATCTTTTGCACAATTCACGCTGGTCGCTGAGGTGCAGTGTCATCCCAAGCCGCCGAAGCTGAGTTGGGAGGAGTCTGCCTGCTTGATGCTCACGGCCCCGACCGCGTATCGGCAGCTGACTGGCTGGCCCCCGAATACCGTCAGACCTGGCGACCCGGTGCTTATCTGGGGTGGATCGGGAGGTCTGGGATCGATGGCGATTCAGCTAGTGCGCCAGCTCGGTGGCCGCCCGATCGCTGTCGTTTCGCGACCTGATCGGATAGCTTATTGTCAGCAATTGGGAGCGGTTGGTGTGATCAATCGGACGGAGTTCGAGCATTGGGGGCCTCCTCCGCCGCCAGATACCAAAGAGCATCAAGCATGGTCTGCGGGCATGCGGGCTTTCGGTCGGCGAATTTGGGATATTCTGGGTGAGCAGGTCTCACCCGCCATCGTTTTTGAGCAGCCGGGAGCCGATACGCTGCCGACGTCGTTATTCGTGTGCGCAACCGGCGGCATGGTCGTAGTCTGCGGCGCCACTTCCGGCTACCTCGGTGAGGTGGACCTGCGGGTTTTATGGATGCGGCAGAAGCGACTCCAGGGCTCGCATTACGCTAATCCGCGGGAATGCCGGGCGGTGATCCAGTTGGTCGAAAGTGGTTTGCTCAAACCGTGTTTGGGCCGTGTGTACGCTTTCGACGAAATCGGACAGGCACACCAGGACATGTACGATGGCACCGTGCCGGCGGGCAATGTCGTGGCGATGATCGGTGCTTCAGCGGAGGGACATGGCCACCCATGATCGGTGTGGACTGCCGATCACTGTTATCCCCTTCTGCGATCACGGTGAGGACACCGGATACGATTCTGGGTTGCTGCCCGCTGTTTGCGGTGCAGTGGAATCGTATCCGCCGGGTCAAGTTCGCTGGGTTGCGGACCCGCAGGCGGCGGTTTTGACCTATTTGACTAGCCGGTTGTAGGCCTCCGTGGCCGCGTGGGGTTGCGCGCGCACCGCGATGCGGTAGAAACACGTTGTTTTTCTACCCGCTATGCCTCGGAGGACAAGTAACCCCTTCGCCGTTGTACTCTTCCGCCGATCCCGCGGCGCCCGTGACATTCACATCGCCTCGGCCCAGGCGATGTGTCCTTCGAAACCGAGCGATTCCGCCATCGCGCGATGGCGACTCGCCAAGTCCCGGTAGGCAACATCGTCGCCGCGGGCCCGGGCCAGCAGCGCACGCAGCCGCAACAGCCAAATGTCGCGTATCACCAGACCCTCTTCGGCCGGCGCGGCCGCTAACCGCTCGATCGCGGCCTGGGCTTCGGCCACGTCATTCTCTGCCCCGCGATCGAGCAGTGTCTCCACCAGAACACCCGTCAAAGGAATGCCATGCGGCAGACCCTCGCGGAACATATAGTCGACGGCGGCGCGCATGAGCGGTATGGCCTCGTCGCGATCTCCGCGCCGAGCGCTCTCCCGCGCCGAGTACACCTCGACGAGCGGTACATCGCCTAAGGCCTGTCCCGAGCGTAGGCACATCTCGCTGACCTCGGCCAGGAGCTGCTGTCCGCGACCACGCTCGGCGGCCGTGTGGCGGTGCACCAGCGCCATGCCCAGCGTCCCCCGGGCTTGGGCCAACGCGAAATCATCACCGACTCGTTCGACAATCCGTAGGGCATCCTCGCTCTCGCGCACCGCGCGATCGTCGGACCCCACCACGCCGTACGGTATCCCCGCGAGGTAGGCCCAGGCGACAACATTGGCGTAGGACATGGGGTCGGCGCTGCGGGCCATGGCCAGGCCGTGCCGCAGGTCGTCGCGCCACCCGGGACGACCCAGGAAACTCCGGATACCACCCCGCGCCGTCACGGCGGCCGCTAACGGAGACCCGACAAGGAAGTTGCCTTTAGACGGATCACCATCAGCCAGGTCGATAACCCGCTGTGACCACCGCAGCGCGTCACTCACCTCGCCGCTTTCCGTCTTGGCGTAGATCACGGGCAGGGACAGCCCCACCGTCAGGGTCGGATCGCCGAGCGACTCGACGAGGGTCCAGGTTTCCGTTGCCAGCTGCGACGCCTCGCGCACCCGGCCCTGAAACGCGTGATCGATCACCAGCCCTGCCATCCCGATGGCCAGTGACGCCTTGTCCCCGGCGGCGGTGCACAACTCCTGCAATTCATCGAAGCGGTCCCCGGCAACATTCATATGGACTCGCCAGGCGATCCCGCACAACATGGTGCGCGGGGCGATGCGCATGGCTGCCCGGTTCGGGTCCTCTGCGGGCAATGCGTCGGCGATCTTTTGGGCACGCTCCCAGCTCAGTCGCGCGGCGTTAATGTCGCGGTTGGTCGCCCAGGTTGCGGCGCGCATGTGCCAGCCGTAGGCGGCGTGCAAATCACCGGCGGCCTCGAGGTGTTCGGCAATCAAGGCGGCATTTTCCTCAGCCGCTGCCGGGTCACGTGATTCGATTGCCGCCGCGACGCGCCGGTGCAACTCGGCGCGATCCGA
The DNA here is from genome assembly GCA_035472875.1 of Mycobacterium sp. GTDB lineage: Bacteria > Actinomycetota > Actinomycetes > Mycobacteriales > Mycobacteriaceae > Mycobacterium. The sequence goes on along the minus strand of DATIOT010000014.1, from coordinate 7,879 downwards.
TTTGAGCTGTGATTCGTAGGCCACCGCGCGGATCAGCGGGTGGCGGAAGGCGTACTCGGCGGTTGGGGTGAACCGCACCTGATCGATCAGCTCCGCGCCCAGCGGCTCGTCGACCACCACATCGATGCCCAACGCGGCAAGCAGCCCCGCCCCGAAGCGGGCTCCGATCACCGACGCCGCGTTCAACGTCCGCTTGGCCGGGGTGTTCAGGCGGTCGATGCGCGCCTCGATGGCCGCCTGCACCGTGGCCGGCACGCTCACCTCGGCGACATCGACCTGGCGCACGTAGCCACCCCGCTCACCGGCCAGCACCCCGCGCTGGGCCAATTCGCGCACCATCTCCTCGGCGAAAAACGGGTTCCCCGCGGCCCGCTCGGCGATGATCGCCGCCAGCTCGCCGACCGAGGGATCCGACCCCAGCAACTCACCGATCAGCGCCGCAATAGCCGAATCACCCAGTGGGGCAAGCGCGATGGTCTGCGCGCCGTGCACCCGCGTCAACGCTCCCTGGTACTCGGGGCGGGAGGTGATCAGCACCATCGACGGGGTGCGCGAAACGACGGTGAGGAAGTCGGCCAGCATCGACTCGCTGACCGCATCGATCCACTGGGCATCCTCGATGATGAACAGCGCCGGTTGCGTGCGCGCCACCGACGCGGCGTTGATCAGTGCGGTCAACCGACGCCGCCGCGCATCCGGGTCGATCTGGGGCGGCGACACATCGGGGTCGGCGATGCCCAGCAGATCATCGAGCAGCAGCAGATCCTGCGGGTCGGCATCCGGGACTTGTTCCCGCACCCGGGCGCGGGCGGCGTCCGAGTAGAGATCAGCCACGCCCATGCTCGCCCGCAACAGCCGCGTCACGGCATGGAAGGGGATGTCACGGGCGTGGGATTCGCAGAAGGCCCAAAACACCTCGACGCCGCGACCGGCCGCCAAGGCCGCCGTCTCCCGGGCCGTCCGGCTCTTGCCGATGCCCGGCGGTCCCACCACATTCACCACACCACCGCGGCCGCCGATCGCACGCTCCAAATTGGCCTCGACCGCGACCATCTCCCAGCGCCGACCGACCAGGCTCGCCTCGGCGCGCCCGACCAGCCCATCCCGCGGGCCGATCCCCAGCAGCCGGCGCGCGCGCACCGGTTCGTCTCTTCCCTTGATGCGCACCCACTCCGGTTCAGCCAGCATCACGGTGTGCTCGACCAGCCGCGCGGTGGACTCCGACAGCATCACCCCACCCGGGGGCGCCACCGATTCCATCCGCTGGGCAAATCCGACCGGCTCGCCAATCGTGCCGTACCCCAAGGCCCCCGAACCGATCTCACCGGCGATCACCCGGCCCGAATTCAGGCCCACCCGCAACCGCAGCGCCACCCCATCCCGGCGGGCCACCTCGGCCGCCAACGGGTTCGTCTCCTCCTGGATGGCCAGCGCGGCCAGGCATGCCCGAAAAGCGTGGTCCTCCACCGCAACCGGGGCGCCGAAGATCGCCATCACCCCGTCGCCGGTGTACTCCACGCTCCCGGCGCCGTAGCGCTGCACCACCGCCGCCGACCGCTGCACCAGCTCGGTCATGATTTCGCGCAACCGCTCCATGTCCACGGCGGCCGCGATGTCCATTGACCGCACCACATCGGCGAACAGCACCGTCACCTGCTTGTACTCCGCTGCGTCAGCCGAAACCGCGGTCGCCGCCCCGCACGCATCACAGAACTTGGCATTCTCCCGCAGCCCAGTGCCGCATGACCCGCACACCACGCCCGCCGTCATCCGAGCACCACCGATCTTGGGGTCCCGACTACCCCAATTGCTCAAGGATAGGGCGCTCACCAGCGAAAGACGGCGCTATTTGACCCCGGCATTAAGCGATTGCGGTCGATCACCTGGCCTGCCGCGTGTCTTTCAGCCCAACCGAACCCTGACTAGTGCAGGTAGGTGCACTCGTAGTGGTTGGTGCGGCCTTGCGCTGATGGGCGGACGACGCGGGCAACTGCCGTCTGGGCATGGGACAAGCGCGAACTCAAGACGGCGACTAACGCGAACTCAAGACGGCGACTAAGTAGTACCGATTCGAGGTCCGGCGAGATTGCAGTGGTGCGCTACTGCGCTCGTGGCACCTTACGCGACTGACGATTAATCGGTCACAACGCCAAGCGAAGAGGCACGAAGTGTCCGAAGTATTTACGGCACCCGCCGATCCACGGGATCTTGTCGAAGACCCTGAGCATGTCCTCGAAGAGGTGAGGCAGCCATCAGTTGTCATCACCGAGCAGGCAGTAGCCTTCAGCACGGCTGCTGCGGTGCGACTGCCTCGTACCAAGCCCACCAGCAGAGTGATTGCCGTCGTGAGCGCGATGTTCCTGAGTTCATCTGAGGGTCCACGGCCGCCGCGGCGTCACTATCCACCGCGGCGCGCAGCCTTGGAGGAGGCCGCCATGGAACGAGAAATGCACAGACTGTGACCGCGTTACTGACCGTCCTCGCCGCCGTGCTGCTGGCGCTTGCCGGCCCGCAGATCGTGGAAGGCATTCGCAACGGGCACCAGTTGCTGATTTGGGCCCGGCGGGCCGAAGCGAATATCACGGAGATCCAATGACGCCGGTACTGGAGCTCGAGGGCGTCGGCAAGACTACCTTAGGGGCGACGAGCAGGTGCACGTGCTCGTCGACTTCGACTTCACTTTGGACGCAGGCGAATTCGTCGTCGTGACCGGACCATCGGGAGCTGGCAAATCGACCCTCCTGCATATTGCCGGCGGGCTGGACGCACCGGACAACGGCACTGTGGCGGTGACCGGCCAGGACGTGTGGTCGATGAGCACCGGCGCGCGCGCGGCGTTCCGGCGGCGCAACCTCGGATTTGTGTTCCAGTTCTTCAACTTGGTGCCAATGCTGACCGCAGTGGAGAACGTGTCCTTGCCGCTGGTTCTAGACGGTATGCCTGCCCGATCAGCCGACGCACGCGCTGAGGAGCTACTGGAACGGGTCGGGCTCGGCGACCGCGCGCGGCACCGGCCGGCCGAACTGTCGGGCGGACAAATGCAAAGGGTGGCGGTGGCGCGCGCGCTGGTGGCCCGGCCGTCCATCATCCTCGCCGACGAGCCGACCGGAAACCTGGACAGCCATTCGTCGACCGAGGTCTTGGATCTCCTGCGGTCGCTGTCAGACGAAGACGGCGCGGCGGTCGTCATGGTGACACACGACCCGGCCGCGGCGCGCTACGGTTCCCGCGAGCTGCACCTTGTCGACGGCCGTGCGTGCGCAGTCGACGCCGCCGCGCCCGCGGAGCGGTGATGCACAGGCTGCGCGCCGGATGGATGTCTTTCCGGCGCATCCACCTCGCCGCGTTGATCGCCGACTGGCGCCGGACGCTGCTCAGCGTGATCGGCGTCGCGCTCGGAGTGACGGTGGTCCTCGGAGTCCTGATACTCAAATCCGAGCTCGTCCGCCCCTTCGACTCATTCGGCCCGTCGCTCACCCACGCCGCCGACATCGGGGTGGTCGAGGTTACGCCGAACGTAAGTGGCCGGTTGCCGATCGAGACAGTCAACCGGCTGCACGCCGAGGTGGCAGGGGCGGAGGCGGTCATCCCGATCGTCGCCGGCTTGACGCCCGTGGACGTCGCCGGCGGCACTCACGGGTTCTTTCTGCTCGGCGGGTCGTGCCAGATCGAGCTGCTGGTCGGCTCGTTCAACTGCGAGCAGCGCGCCCGCGACGTCAAGCCCGCAGACGGTCCCGGCGTGCCACTCGAGATGCCCGCGGCCATCGCCCAGCGGCATGGCCTACAGCTCGGCGACGAATTGCGCATCCCTGGCCTGCCGCCAGGGTCGGCGCACCTCGGATGGACCTTCCCGGAGTTCGACCGCGTCGAGGGCATCAACGACGGCTACGTGTTGCTAGCTCCCTCCGGGGACATCGCCGCGAGCCTGCTCGGCTCGCCCGGTTACGCCACGGCCGCGTTCGTCCTGCCGAGACACGGCAATAACATCAGCGCCATCTCGGCCGGCGTCGACCGCGTAATCGCCGGCGTCGCAACGGCAGGCCCGCCCCGGCCGCACCTGCCGGCCGTGTTCGAGGGCGCCACGCAGAATCTAAACCTCGCCGCGCTGGCCGGCATCATCGTCGGCGTCCTCATCGCGGTGAACACCATCCTGCTGGCCGTGGAGGATCGGCGAGCGGTGATGGGGACCATCGGCGCGATCGGCGCCAAGCCGGTCGGGCTGTTCGGCGGGATGCTCTGTGAAGGCGCCGTGGTGGGTCTTCTCGGGGGACTGTTGGGGGTGCCGAGCGGTTTTCTGCTCGGGACGTATCTGGTGGACAGCTTCGGGCGATCCATGTTGGCCGGGTCGGGCGGCACCATCGCCGCGCACTTCACGCCGAACTTGATCGGGATCGGAGCAGCCGCGGGAATCGTCTGCGGAATCCTCGCGATGATCGGGCCGGCCGCCAGGTTGGTCCGCGACGGGCCGTTGGCGTCGATGGCGAGCGCCGGCGGAGTGCAGCGCGCCAGGAAGATCCCGATCTGGCCGCTGGTCGTCGGGGCGGGCCTGCTGGCGGGCGCCGTCGTCGTGTTGAAGATATTCGAGCGCGGGTCGCTGCCGCTGAACGCGGGCATCAACGGCATGACGGTGGGGTTGTGTGGGGTGGTGTTGGTGACGGTGTGGATCGCCCCGCGGGGCGCGGGGCTGTTGATCGAGTTGCTGACGATCGCGCGTCCCGCCGTCGGGCGTCTGCTGGGCGCCGATTTTCGCCGCTACACCCTGCTGTTTGCTTTCTCCGCCGCGCTACTCGCCGAGAGCACCAGCTTGACCATCGGCTCACACAGCATGCAACTGCTCGGCACCAGGCAGATTGCCGCGCAGAAGGCTGACCGACTGCCCGCCGCCTTATTGATTGCCGCCCAATCGGTGCTCGATCAGCGGGACGGCCGGCTTTCCGACTCCACGTTCGAGTTGGTGACCGGAGCCGCTGACGGGCGCAGCGTGTCTTCGCGCTGGCGATCGATGATCTCGTCAGGGACGTTGTCGCGCCTAGTGGTCGGCGTCACGCCGGGCGATTGGTACAGCCAGGCGCTGTATGAGCCGACCGATGTCCGTGACAGGTTTTGGCAGGGGTTGCGGGAAGGGGAGATTGGCCTGAGCGAGATCGCCGCCAGCCGGCTCCGCGTTGCCGCAGGCGACACCGTCGAGCTGCCTACGGTCGAAGGGCCGAAGCGGTACCGGGTGGCTGGAATCTTTCATCCACGGATAGTCAATGACGCCGCAGTAGGCGACACCGTCCTGGTCTCCGAAAGATTGGCGCGTTCTGATTGGGCTGCCGTACGCGACCAGGTCGCGGTGGCCTATCCGTCCTCCGCCGACGCGAGCGCCCACCGTAACGATTTTGTCAACCTCGGCGCCGGATTGTGGGTGTACGACAACGAGCGGTGGCGCTCGGTGGCCACCAACGGGATCACCCGCTTCCTGGAGCCGCTCACGATCGCGGGTTACGTGGTGATGGCAGCCGCCGGCTTAAGCCTGCTGAACGTGTTCGTGCTGGGACTTGTGCAACGCAAGCGCGAGCGAGCCGCGTTGCGGGCGATCGGGGTGACCTCTGGGCAAGAACAGGCCGTGATCATTGCCAACGCCGGCCTGCTCGGCTTGCTGGTCGCTGGCCTCGCTGTGCTCGGGGGTGTGGGCCTCACGTATCTCTGGTCTCTGGGCTCGCCGGTGTACTACGGCATCAAGATCGAATGGGGTGTGCTGCAGCTGCCGCTGCGAACCGGAGTGGCAGCCGTGATCGTGCTCGTCCTGACAGCCGCGGAGTATCCAGTGATCCATTCGCGACGGTTGGAAACGGCCGAGGTGCTGCGAACCAGTTGACGCGAGCTTGGGGCAGGCAAGTCAGGCCGCGGACCGCTGACCGCCCTCGCAACCACAACCGGCGAGGTCGATCGTGGTCGTTCGCATTCCTTGACCGACTATTCCCCATCCTCGACCATCGCCTGCGCCACGGCGATGTGTCCTTCGAAGCCAAGCGATTCCGCCATCGTGCGATAGCGACTCACTAAGTCCCGGTAGGCAACATCGTCGCCGCGGGCCCGGGATAGCAGCGCGCGCAGCCGCACAAGCGTGATCTCACGTACGACGAACCTCTCGTCGACCGGGGCGGCCGCCAACCTCTCGATCGCGGCCTCGGATTCGGCCACGTCACTCTCGGCCCCGTGATCGAGCAGTGTCTCGACCAGAACACCCGTCGCTGGAGTGCCCCAGACGAGCAGCCCTCCCTGGCGGAAGAGATGGTCGACGGCGGCGCGCATCAGCGGTATGGCGTCATCGCGATCTCCCCGCCCAGCCCGCTCACGTGCCAAGTACACGTTGACGATCGGTAATTCGCACAGGTTGTGTCCCCGGCGGACGAATACGTCGCCGACCTCGGCCAGGAGCTGCTGTCCGCGGTCACGCTCGGCAGCCGTGTGGCGGTGCACCAGCGCGAGGCCCAGCGTCATCCGGGCGTTGGCCACCGCAAGATCATCACCGGATCGTTCGGCAATCCGGGAATAATCCTCGATCTCGCGTATCGCGGAATCGTCGGGCCGCAGCACGCCAAAGGGAAACCCCAAGAAGTAGACGAAGCTGACAGCCGCAGCGTAGGACACGGGGTCGGCGCGGCGGGCCATGGCCAGGCCGTGGCGCTGGTCGTCGCGCCATCCGGGACGACCCAGGCAATAACGGGCAATAGCCCGCGTCGTATAGGCGACCGCTAACGGAGACCCCAAGAGGAGGCTGCCTTTAGAGGGGTCATCGTCGGCCAGGTCGATGACCCTTTGTGAACAGCGGAGCACGTCATACCACTCGGCGCTTTCAATCTTGGCGTAGATCACCGGCACGGCCAGCCCTACCGTCAGGTTTGGATCGCCGAGCGACTCGACCAGGGCCATGGCTTCGGATGCGAGCTCCGACGCCTCGCGGATGCGGGCGTGATACGTGTGATCCATCACCAGCCCCGCCATGCCGATGGCCAGTGACGCCTTGTCCCCGGCGGCGGTGCACAACTCCCGCAATTCATCGAAGCGGGCGCCGGCCACGTTCAGATGGACTCGCCAGGCGGTCCCGCACAACATGGTCCGTGGGGCGATGCGCATGGCTGCCCGGTCCGGGTCATCGGCGGGCAGTGCGTCGGCGATCCTTGTGGCGCGCTCCCAACTCAGTCGAGCCGCGGCGATGTCGCGATTGGTCGCCCACGTTGCGGCGCGCATCTGCCAGCCGTACGCGGCGTGCAGATCACGGGCGGCCTCCAGATGTTCGGCGATCAGCGCCGCATTATCGCCGGCCGAGCCAGGATCGTGTTGTTCGATCGCGGCGGCTAGTCGGCGGTGCAGTTGGGCGCGGTCCGATTTGAGCTGGGATTCGTAAGCCACCGCGCGGATCAGCGGGTGCCGGAAGGCGTACTCGGCGCTCGGGGTGAACCGCACCTGATCGATCAGCTCCGCGCTCAGCAGCTCGTCGACCACCGCATCGATGCCCAGCGCGGCCAGCAGCTCGGCCCCGAAGCGGGCTCCGATCACCGACGCCGCGTTCAACGTGCGCTTGGCCGGGGTGTTCAACCGGTCGATGCGCGCCGCGATGGCCGCCTGCACCGTGGCCGGCACACTCACCTCGGCGACATCCGCGCGACAGAGGTAGCGACCGCGCTCGCCGGCCAGCACCCCGCGCTGCACCAGCTCGCGCACCATCTCCTCGGCGAAAAACGGGTTGCCCGCGGCCCGCTCGGCGATGATCGCCGCCAGCTCGGTGATCGAGGGATCCGCACCCAGCAGCTCACCGATCAGCGCCGCGGTGTCCGAATCGCCCAGTGGGGCAAGCGCGATCGCCTGGGCGCCGTGCACCCGCATCAGCGCT
>DATIOT010000013.1:0-2870 GCA_035472875.1 Mycobacterium sp. | reverse complement strand
GTGGTCGACCAGTTGATCGCGGCGAATCCGTGCCACATTCCGCGGGCCATGAACGCGCCACGCAAACGGGAACCGATCATTCTCGACGTGGCCGAGATCGGGGCAGTGGCCGACACGATTCGGCCGGAAACGTTGCGGTGTCTGGTGCTGGTCGCCGCCTGGTGCGGACTCAGATGGGGCGAGGTTATCGAGTTGCGCCGCCAAGACGTCGACGACAGCTGCGAAGTCATCTTGGTAGCCCGTGCGGTCACCCACCGTGACGGCTGCCGGATCGACACCCCCAAGTCGGGCAAGCCGCGCGCCGTGGTGGTGCCCCCGCACATCCGGGCCGAGCTGAAACATCATCTCGACGTCTATGTCGCCAAAGATGCGCAGGCACTCGTGTTCCCGGCGCTGCTCGACGGCTGCCATTTGCGTGACAGTGTTTTCGCCAAGCATTTTCGGGCGGCACTCAAAACGATCGGCCGCGAAAATGTGCGCATCCACGATCTGAGGCATTTCGCTGGCACCCAGACCGCGCGGGTTGCGAACTTGACGGAAACCATGGGCCGCTTGGGTCATTCCACGGTGCGGGCTTCACTCATCTATCAGGGCATCGTGTCGGGTCGGGACGCTGAAGTGGCGGCGGCGCTGTCCGAGCTGGCCCGCTGACACGATACAAAGCCTGGTGCAAATATCGCTGGACAGCCGCAGGCACCGACTGATTCGCTCGTCCGTGCCGCACGCCGCGAGCTGCCCGCTGTCTTCACATCAGACTGACCCTGTTCGTGCGGCAGCGTTCGATCTGACGCGATTCCCGCGCGCCCTTGCGCGTCCTATGCTGTCGGCCGCGGGGTTTGGGTTGTCGTTGCGGATCACTGCGACCATTGCGCGACACGCGGCGTGTGCCAGAAGCATCACCCGCGTTGGCTGCCGCGCTAGCTAACTATTCACGCGCCGACCAAACTGGCATTAGCTGGCACCCGCCGGCAGATGCTGGCATAGACGGTCACAGCTTGATCCGTCAGTTAAAAACCCTTGTCTGACATGGATTCTGGTTGTCTGCGCCCGCCACTCGCTGGTGTATGCTGACCGGTGACATCTTTTGGTTTCGACCCAGGTCCGCGACCAAAGGGGACGACGCAAAAAGCAGCCCCAGCCAACCCGCTGGCCGTCGCCCCGGTCTTGGGAAACAACCCTTTTGGTCTTCCATTTCGACACGGCCAAACAGGAGTCACCCCATGGGCAAAAAGGTCACGCTCGACGCCACCGCCGAAGACCTCGGCATCTCGGTTCGCGGTGTGCGGCGGCTGATTTCATCCGGCGAGTTAAGGGCATACCGTGTCGGCAAGCATTCGGTGCGGATCGACGTCGACGACATCGCCGCCGTGCTCAAACCGATACTGCCAGACACAGCGCTGCGCAACGGGTCTGGGCCGACCAGCCCGACCACCAAGCCCGCTCTATCGTCTTGTCGCGTGAACTGTTTCTCGACTCCGATCCGAGCGTTGGCGATGTCATCGCACAGTCTTTCGCCAACCAGATCGCGTTGGAGCTGGACAGGGTGGCTCTGCGCGGATCTGGCACCCCACCCGAGCCGAAAGGCGTGTTGAGCACCGCGGGCGTCACCGCAACAAGCCACGGCGCCAACGGTACCGGCCTCACAAATTATGATTTTTTGTTGGACGCTGCGGGTGCGGTGAGGGCGGCTAACTGGGAGCCGAGCGCGCACATTGTGGCGCCGCGCACACTCACCAACCTCGGAAAGCTGAAAGAAACAAGCACTTTGGCTTATCTGGCTCCGCCTGCGGCGCTGCTGCCGATCCTGCCGACCAGCCAGGTGCCGATCAACCTGACGGTCGGCACCTCGACGGACTGCACCGAAATTTTCACTGGCCAATGGTCGATGCTGGCGATTGGTATCCGGCAGGGATTCGAGATTCAGTTCCTTCAGGAGCGCTACGCCGACACCGGGCAGGTCGGGTTCATCGCCCACCTGCGCGCGGATGTGCAAGTCTTGCAGCCCGCGGCGTTCGTCGTGGACACCGGGGTCCGGTCCTAATGACCGGGTTCGAGGTGTTGCGGGAAGTGCGGCGGGACAACGCGAAAGCCTGGTGGGCCGAGTTGGACACCGAGTTCGATCGGCTCAACCCCGACCGGCCCGGCTACCGTGAAGGCCTGCCGGTCGAGCTGTGGCGGGCGCTGGGGCCGTAACAGACTCCCCACGCGGGCGGGTGCGGGTTCCTTTCTCCCGGCTGAGCCGCCCGCCCGCGGGGGTCCACGACTCCCTGTGGGCCGGGTTTTAACCTCCGTTGGCCCGGCCCACGGGGCCACCAAACACACACCATGGACCGTTTCTGCACCGCCCACACCCACCGCGGCTCGAGCCGCGCCTGGCGGCTCATCTTGGCCCGCCACAGTCTCGACCAGGATGCCCACCGGCACATCGTCGACGAGCACGGCGTCTGTGCCGATTGTTGGCGCGATACGTGTTTGGCCGCGGTCGACGCCGCCGCGGCGCTGCTAGTCCGATCCGCCGGCGCGCCGCCCCACATGGACGCGCACGGCAATGTGACCGGCCCAAGCGTGGACTGGTTGTTGCGCCGCATCGACACCCTGCTGGCGTGCGAGCAGGCCGACCGCCGCGACCTCGGGTCCTGAGGGTAGCCTTGTTCTGTCCTTTGAGGGGCACTGATTGTGGCGGTCATTGACTGGGCTGGGCCGTCACAATCAGTTTTCCGGAAGCATCATCCGCGAAACGGAATGGTTGCCACGCCGCGCGGCACGCGCCCACAATTTGTTGGCATGAGCACCACACCCACCACCTCCGAACAAGGCCAGGCCGCGTTGGCGCTGGCCCGTCTAACATTGTGTGGCCGTGAGCTGACCGC
>DATIOT010000012.1:0-4652 GCA_035472875.1 Mycobacterium sp. | reverse complement strand
ATGTCCTACCGCTCGGCCAACTTCGACGAGGAGGTGTTCGAGGATCCGCACTCCTTCAACATCCTGCGCGACCCGAACCCGCATGTCGGCTTCGGCGGTACCGGTGCGCACTACTGCATCGGTGCTAACTTGGCGCGGATGACCATCAACCTGATCTTCAACGCAGTGGCCGACCACATGCCGGACCTCAAGCCGCTCTCAAAGCCCGAGCGGCTGCGGTCGGGCTGGCTCAACGGCATCAAGCACTGGGAGGTCGACTACACCGGCAAGTGCCCGGTGGCGCACTGATGGACTTCGATCTCACCGCTACACAACAGGCTGTCGCCGATGTGGTCACGTCGGTGCTCGAGCGGGACAATTCATGGAGCGCATTGGTTGATGGGGGTGTGACGGCGCTGCCGGTGCCGGAACGTCTCGGTGGCGACGGCGTGGGTCTGCCCGAGGTCGCGACGGCACTGACCGAAGTGGGTCGCCACGGTGCAGTCACGCCGGCACTGGTCACACTGGGCCTTGGCGTAGTGCCGCTGCTCGACCTGGCATCCGATGAACAACAGGACCGGTTCCTGGCCGGGGCCGCCAAGGGCGGGGTGCTGACCGCGGCGCTCAACGAGCCCGGCACGGCGCTGCCCGACCGGCCCGCGACTACGTTCGCGGGTGGTCGCTTGTCGGGCACCAAGATTGGTGTCGCGTATGCCGAGCAAGCGGATTGGATGATCGTGACGGCCGACAGTGCCGTCATGGTGGTCTCGCCGAAGGCCAACGGGGTGCGGCTGGCCCGGACGCCGACGTCGAATGATTCCGACGAGTACACGGTGACGTTTGATGGCGTGGCGGTTGGTGACCCCGACGTCCTGGCGGGTGCGTCCGCGCATCGGGTCAATCAGCTGGCGCTGGCCATGATCGGCGCGTTCGCCGACGGGCTGGTGGCCGGAGCGCTGCGGTTGACAGCCGACTACGTGGCCAACCGGAAACAGTTCGGCAAACCGCTGTCGACCTTCCAGACCGTGGCCGCGCAGCTGTCCGAGGTCTACATCGCTTCGCGCACTATCGGTTTGGCCGCGAAGTCGGTGGTTTGGCGACTGTCGGAGGGCCGGGACGCCGACGACGACCTCGACGTGCTTGGGTACTGGATAACGTCGCAGGCGCCGCCGGTGATGCAGACCTGCCATCATCTGCACGGCGGGATGGGGATGGACATCACCTACCCGATGCACCGGTACTACTCCACGATCAAAGACCTGACCCGGCTGCTGGGCGGGCCTTCTCATCGTCTCGATCTGGTGGGAGCGCAATGTTCATCGAACTGACTCCGGAGCAGCGACAGCTGCAAGCCGAGATACGGCAATACTTTTCGAATCTCATCTCCTCCGATGAGATGAAGGAGATGGCGAAAGACCGGCATGGCGCTGCCTACCGTGCGGTGATCCGCCGGATGGGCCAGGACGGCAAGCTCGGTGTTGGGTGGCCAAAGGAGTTCGGCGGCCTGGGGTTCGGTCCGATCGAGCAGCAGATCTTCGTCAATGAGGCCCATCGCGCCGACGTGCCGTTGCCCGCCGTGACGTTGCAGACGGTGGGTCCAACCCTGCAGGTGTACGGCAGTGAGATGCAGAAGAAGAAATTCCTGCCGGCGATCCTGGCCGGTGAGGTGCACTTCGCGATCGGCTACACCGAGCCGGAGGCCGGTACTGACCTGGCGTCGCTGCGGACCACTGCCGTCCGCCACGGTGACGAGTACATCGTCAACGGCCAGAAGGTCTTCACCACCGGTGGGCACGATGCCGACTACATCTGGCTGGCATGTCGCACCGACCAGGAAGCCGTTAAGCACAAAGGCATTTCAATTCTGATCGCCGACACCAAGGATCCCGGCTACTCCTGGACGCCGATCATTCTGTCCGACGGCGCGCACCACACCAATGCCACGTACTACAACGACGTGCGGGTGCCCGCCGACATGCTGGTCGGCGAGGAGAACGGCGGATGGCGGCTGATCACCACCCAGCTGAACAACGAGCGGGTGATGCTTGGTCCGGCGGGTCGGTTCGCCGCTATCTATGACCGGTTGCACGCGTGGGCAGCAAAGCCGGGCGGTGACGGTGTTACTCCGATCGATCATGCCGACGTCAAGCGCGCGCTCGGTGAGATTCATGCGATGTGGCGGATCAACGAGTTGCTGAATTGGCAGGTGGCGGCCGCTGGCGAGGACATCAACGTGGCCGATGCCGCGTCGACGAAAGTATTTGGCACCGAGCGTGTTCAGTACATCGGCCGGCTCGCGGAGGAGATCGTCGGGAAGTATGGTAACCCCGCAGAATCGGACACTGCCGAACTGCTCAACTGGCTCGACTCCCAGACCAAGCGCAATCTGGTGATCACCTTCGGTGGAGGCGTAAACGAAGTCATGCGTGAGATGATCGCAGCCTCTGGCCTCAAAGTGCCGAGAGTGCCCAGATGACCGGGGCGAACCAGATCCAGGAAGCCATCTCGCAGATCAAGGCGGCCGGCAGCAGCAAGCCGCGCGCAGCCCGGGATCCGGTGAATCAGCCGACGATCAATAACTGGGTGGAGGCCATCGGCGACCGCAACCCGATCTATGTGGACGAGGCCGCGGCTCGCGCTGCCGGTCATCCGGGAATTGTCGCGCCACCGGCGATGATTCAGGTGTGGACGATGTTCGGCCTGGGCGGCCAACGTCCGAAGGACGATCCGCTGGGCCCCATCATGCAGCTGTTTGACGACAACGGCTATGTCGGTGTGGTGGCCACGAACTGTGAGCAGACCTATCACCGCTATCTGCAGCCGGGCGAGGAAGTCAGCATCACCTCCGAGATGGGTGACGTGGTCGGACCCAAGCAGACGGCCCTTGGCGAAGGCTTCTTCGTAAACCAGCACATCATCTGGCGAGTGGGCGACGAAGATGTCGCCGAGATGAATTGGCGCATCCTCAAATTCAAGCCGCGCGAGGACTCCGCTGTTTCTCCGGGTGCGGTGCCTGCGGACCTGGATCCCGACGCCATGATGCGGCCTTCGTTGTCGCGCGAAACCGCTTTCTTCTGGGAGGGCGTCAAGGCGCACGAGTTGCGAATTCAGCGCCGGCCCGATGGCAGCCTGCAGCACCCGCCGGTGCCGGCGGTGTGGCAGGACAAATCTGAGCCGATTGACTACCTGGTAGCCGGCGGCAAGGGCACGGTATTCAGTTTCGTCGTGCACCATGCGCCGAAGGTGCCCGGGCGCACGCTGCCGTTCGTCATCGCTCTCGTCGAACTCGAGGAAGGCGTACGCATGCTGGGCGAGCTGCGCAACGTCGACCCGGCCAAGGTGGAGATCGGTATGCCCGTCCGCGCAATTTATATCGAGTTCCCGGCCGGTGACAGTGGTCCGGAGTGGACCCTCTACGCCTGGGAGCCCGACGCATGACCGCTCCGATTGTCGAAGTGGGCACTACGCTGCCTGAGCTCAAGCTCTACGGCGATCCCACGTTCATCATCTCGACAGCCCTGGCCACCCGCGACTTCCAGGACGTGCACCACGACCGCGATAAGGCGCAGGCCAAAGGTTCGAAGGACATCTTCGTCAACATCCTCACCGACACCGGGCTGGTCCAGCGCTACATCACCGACTGGGCTGGGCCGTCGGCGTTGATCAGGTCGATTGGGCTGCGACTGGGTGTGCCGTGGTACGCATACGACACGGTGACGTTCTCCGGTGAAGTGACCGCCGTGGAGGATGGCCTTATCACGGTAAAGGTGGTGGGTCGCAACAGTCTTGGCGATCACGTCATCGCGACCACCACGCTCACGATGGGGGATACCTAATGTCGTCGGGTTTGCTCAGTGGACGAGCGGCCATCGTAGGCATCGGTGCCACCGACTTCTCGAAGGACTCCGGTCGAAGCGAGCTGCGGCTGGCCGCTGAGGCGGTACGTGACGCCCTCGACGACGCCGGCCTGAGCCCGGCCGACGTCGACGGGCTGACTACGTTCACGATGGACACCAACACCGAAATCGCCGTCGCGCGTGCGGTCGGTATCGGCGACCTGAAGTTTTTCTCCAAGACTCACTACGGCGGCGGTGCCGCGTGTGCGACTGTCCAGCACGCCGCGATGGCCGTCGCGACCGGCGTGGCTGATGTCGTGGTGGCTTACCGGGCGTTTAACGAGCGTTCTGGTATGCGCTTCGGCCAGGTGCAGACCCGTTTGGTGGGAAGCACTGATACTCAGGCAGATTCGACGGCGGCGGATAATTCCTTCTCGTATCCGCACGGGCTTTCGACACCGGCGGCGCAGGTCGCCATGATCGCCCAGCGCTACATGCATCTGTCGGGCGCCACCAGCCGCGACTTCGGCGTCATCTCGGTGGCCGATCGCAAGCATGCCGCCAAGAACCCAAAGGCGTACTTCTACGAGAAGCCGATAACCATTGAGGATCACCAGAATTCGCGGTGGATCGCTGAGCCGTTGCGATTGCTGGACTGTTGCCAGGAAACCGATGGCGCGGTGGCGATCGTGGTGACATCCGTGGAGCGCGCGAGGGACCTCAAGCAGCGGCCGGCGATCATTGAGGCGGCGTCGCAGGGCTCCAGCCCCGATCAGTACACGATGGTCAGCTACTACCGGCCCGAACTAGGCCTGCCCGAGATGGGCGTAGTGGGTC
>DATIOT010000011.1:0-4994 GCA_035472875.1 Mycobacterium sp. | reverse complement strand
TGCCAGTCACCAGTGCCCGCACTGGTCACCCGCACCGCGTCGCCAATACCGCGCCGCCGCAGTTGGTCGGCGAACATCTTCTCGGCCATCGGGGAACGGCAGATGTTGCCGGTACAGATGAAGCTGATGTGCAGCGGTGCGTTCGGATCAGACACCCAGCGCCCTCCGCAGCTCGGCGATGGTGGCGGCATGTGTCACGCAGTTGGCGGCGGCGGCTGTGCCCCCTTCAGCGAAGTCGGCCTGCCCGTAGCCCCAGCCGACCACCACGGCGTCGATCCCGTGCGCGGCCGCCCCGTCCACGTCGTGGCTGCGGTCGCCGACCATGAGCACCCGTTCGGGCAGCGGCCGCAGCTGCACCAGCGCGTGCGCCAGCACCTCCTCCTTGGTTTTGCGTGAGCCGTCGGGGCTCGCACCGGCGATGACCTCGAAATACTGCTCCAGCTCGAAATGGGCGAGGATCCGCCGTGCCGTCGGTTCCAACTTGGAGGTGGCCACAGCCAGCCGGACATCGGCGGCACGCAGATCGGCCAGCAGCTGAGCAATCCCGTCGAACAGCGTGTTCATCGCCCAGCCCCGGGCGCCGTACTCAGCCCGGAATGCGGTGATCGCGGCGTCGGCGTGCTCGCCGAGCTGCATCGCACGGAAGGTGTCGTCCATCGGCGGGCCGACGATCTGGGTGGCCAGATCGCCCTCGGGCACCGGGGCGCCGATGTGGCCGAGCGCGTGCAGGAAGCTGGCAACGATCCCTTCCGCGGAGTCGGTAAGGGTGCCGTCGAGATCGAAGATCACCAGCTGTGGCGCCGGGCAATCGGCCGAGACTGTGCCTGTCACGTCACCATTGTCCTAGATGGGCACACGCTGGTGTGACGGTGCTCCTGCCACGCCCCCGATGCGGGGCACTAGTGTTTCACGGATGGCGAGTCTGGATCCGAGCCCGCCTGCTGCGGCGCGTTACCACGGTGATCAGGCCGTGGTGCCGGGGATGCTGGATTTCGCCGTCAACGTCCGTCATGCGCAACCGCCGCAGTGGCTGATACAGCGGCTGGCCGCGCGGCTGCCGGAGCTCGCGCGCTACCCGAGCGTCGAGGACGTGCACCGGGCGCAAGACGCCGCCGCCGGGCGGCACGGCCGAGCCCGCGATGAGGTGCTGCCGCTGGCTGGGGCCGCGGAAGGGTTCGCGTTGTTACCCAACCTGCGTCCGGCGCGGGCGGCGATCGTCGCGCCCACGTTCACTGAGCCGGCTATGGCACTGACCGCGGCCGGAGTGCCGGTGCACCATGTTGTGCTCGAGCCGCCGTTCGGCCTGGAAGGTGCCCTGGAAAGTGGAAATGTGCCCGACGACGCCGACCTTGTGGTGGTGGGCAATCCGACCAACCCCACCTCGGTGCTGCACAGCCGCCAGCAGCTTCTCGCGTTGCGTCGGCCCGGGCGGATTCTGGTGATCGACGAGGCGTTCGCCGATTCGGTTCCCGGCGAGCCGGAGTCGCTGGCCGGCGACTCGCTGCCCGATGTGGTAGTGCTGCGCAGTCTGACCAAGTCCTGGGCGCTGGCCGGATTACGAGTGGGATACGCCCTCGGCTCGCCAGAGGTGTTGGCGCGGTTGACCGCCCAGCGTGCGCACTGGCCGCTGGGCACACTGCAACTGACCGCCATCGCGGCCTGTTGTGCCGCTGAAGCCGTCGCCGACGCGGCAGCCGATGCGGTGCGGTTGGCGGAGTTGCGCGCGGAGATGGTGGCCGGTCTGGCATCGGTGGGTGCCGACGTGGTCGATGGCCAGGCTCCGTTCGTATTGTTCCGCAGGCCGGATGCCGTTCAGCTACGAAACAGCTTGCAGAACAAGGGGATTGCTATTCGTCGCTGTGATACGTTCGTCGGCTTGGACGAGCGGTATTTGCGAGCCGCCGTGCGCCGGGAGTGGCCGTTACTAGTCCAAGCGATCTCAGCAGCGACGATCAACGGGAGGCACCGGTGACTGTGCGGCTGGCCGACGTCATCGAGGTGCTGGATGAGGCCTACCCACCGCGGCTCGCCCAATCGTGGGATTCGGTTGGCCTGGTGTGCGGTGATCCCGACGATATGCTGGCCTCGGTGACCGTTGCCGTCGATGCCACGCCGGCGGTCGTCGACGAAGTCCCCATGGACGGCCTGCTGCTGGCCCATCATCCGTTGCTGCTGCGCGGGGTCGATACGGTTGCGGCCAGCACGCCAAAAGGTGCGCTGGTGCACCGCCTGATCCGAAACGGGCGTTCATTGTTCACCGCACACACCAATGCCGACTGGGCGTCACCGGGTGTGTCCGACGCGCTGGCCCACGCCCTTGGCCTCACCGTCGATGCTGTGCTCGAGCCGCTGTCTGCTGCGGCCGATCTCGACAAGTGGGTCATCTACGTGCCCCGCGAGAACGCAGCAGCGGTGCAGTCGGCAGTGTTTGACGCGGGCGCCGGCCACATCGGCGACTATTCGCACTGCAGCTGGAGTGTCAGCGGTATCGGGCAGTTCCTGCCGCACGACGGGGCCTCGCCCGCAGTGGGTAGCGTCGGCACCGTCGAGCGGGTGGACGAAGACCGGTTCGAGGTCGTCGCGCCCGCGCGAGTTCGGGCCGCTGTATTGGCGGCGATGCGCGCCGCCCATCCGTACGAAGAGCCCGCGTTCGACATCTTCGCCCTGGTGCCCCCGCCTGGCGACGCCGGGTTGGGCCGCATCGGCACGCTGCCACAACCCGAACCGTTGCGCGCCTTCGTCTCCCGCGTCCGCGCCGCGTTGCCGAAGACATCCTGGGGCGTGCGCGCCGCGGGGGACCCCGGCATGCCAGTGTCGCGGGTCGCGGTGTGCGGCGGGGCCGGGGACTCGCTCCTGGCCACCGCGGCCGGCGCGGACGTGCAGGCCTACGTCACGGCTGATCTGCGGCACCATCCGGCCGACGAGCATCGCCGGGCCTCGGATGTAGCCTTGATCGACGTCGCGCATTGGGCAAGCGAATTCCCGTGGTGCGACCAGGCCGCCGATGTACTGCGGTCCTGCTTCGGGGCGGGGCTGCCGGTGCGTGTGAGCACCATCCGCACAGACCCGTGGAATCTCGGAAACGATAACGGGGGAGGTCAGCTATGAAAGCTGAAGTGGCACAGCAACGTTCGCTACTGGAGTTGTCCGAGCTGGATGCTGAGCTGTCCCGGATCGCGCATCGGGCCACCCATCTGCCGCAGCGAGAGGCCTGCGAGCGGATGCGGTCCGAACACACAGCCGCCAGCGACCGGCTGGCTGCGACTCGGATCGCGGTAGAGGATTTGGACGCTCAGGTGACGCGCCTTGAATCCGAGATCGAGGCGGTGCGCCAGCGCGAAGACCGTGATCGATCGCTGCTCACGTCGGGTGCGACTGACGCGAAGCAATTGTCGGATCTACAACACGAGCTGGAGACCTTGCGACGTCGCCAGACCAGCCTGGAAGATTCCCTGCTGGATGTGATGGAGCACCGCGAGGAGTTGCAGGGCCAGCTGGCTGTCGAGCAGCGGGCAATCGAGGCGCTGCAGGCCGACCTGGCCATCGCCCAGCATGCCCTCGATGAGGCGCTCGCCGAAATCGACCAGGCCCGCCAGCTTCGTTCATCGCGGCGCGACACGTTGACCGCGACACTGGACCCCGCGCTGTCCGCGCTCTACGAACGACAGCGCGCCGGGGGAGGGCCGGGTGCTGGGCAGTTGCTGGAACATCGGTGCAGCGCGTGCCGGATTGAGATCGGCCGTGGTGAACTGTCCCGCATCTCAGCCGCCGCAGAAGACGACCTGGTGCGGTGCCCGGAGTGTGGCGCGATCCTGTTGCGCATCAAGGGATTCGAACAGTGAAAGTTGTCATCGAAGCCGACGGCGGGTCGCGTGGCAACCCCGGACCGGCCGGATACGGCGCGGTGGTGCGCACCGAGGACTGCTCGACTGTGCTGGCCGAGACCAAGCAGGCTATCGGCTTGGCGACCAACAACGTCGCCGAATACCGCGGCCTGATAGCCGGTTTGGACGACGCCGTGAAGCTGGGTGCGACTGAGGCTGCGGTCTTCATGGATTCCAAGCTGGTGGTCGAGCAGATGTCGGGGCGGTGGAAAGTCAAGCACCCCGACCTGATTGAGCTAAACGCCGAGGCCCGAAAGCTGGCGTCGCGATTTGACCGGATCAGCTACGAGTGGGTGCCGCGGGCTCGCAACTCGCACGCGGATCGCTTGGCCAACGAGGCGATGGACGCTGCGGCCGGCATCGATGACCAGGCCGAGAAATCCGCACCGCCGGTTGCCGAGCCCGCGAAAGCCGTTGCCAAGGAATCCCTGACAGCACCGGGCTGGACCGGCGCGCGCGGTACGCCGACCAGGCTGTTGTTGCTGCGGCACGGGCAGACCGAGTTGTCGGTGCAACGCCGCTATTCGGGTCGCGGCAACCCGGCGCTGACCGAAGTGGGGCGGCAGCAGGCGGACGCTGCGGCGCGATACCTGTCGCAGCGCGGTGGGATCGCGGCGGTGCTCTCCTCGCCATTACAACGTGCTTACGACACCGCGGCGACGGCCGCCAAGGCGCTGGGTCTGGACGTGACCGTCGACGACGATTTGATCGAGACCGACTTCGGAGCCTGGGAGGGGTTGACGTTCGCCGAGGCCGCCGAACGCGACCCGGAGCTGCATCGTCGCTGGCTGCGCGACACCAGCGCCACGCCGCCGGGCGGCGAAAGCTTCGACGGTGTGCTTGACCGGGTGTGCAGGGCCCGCGAACGGATCATCGCCGCACACCAAGGCGCGACGGTGCTAGTGGTGTCACATGTGACGCCGATCAAGATGCTGCTGCGTCTCGCGTTGGACGCCGGCCCGGGCATCCTGTACCGGCTGCACCTTGACCTGGCGTCGTTGAGCATCGCCGAGTTCTATTCCGACGGAGCATCTTCGGTGCGGTTGGTGAACCAGATCGGTTATCTTTAGCGCACCGACGATGCACGCCGGGAGGGGGCGTGAGGAGGGG
>DATIOT010000010.1:0-4464 GCA_035472875.1 Mycobacterium sp. | reverse complement strand
TCATGTCATTGGCGCCGACGTCGACCTGTGTATCGGCGGGGTACTTCACGGCGTAGACGCCGATGTTCTTCGAAACCTTGGATTGGAGCGCGTTGATGAAGGCATTACCGAGTACGCCCGTCCCCGGCGATTCATTACGTCCCCGGGCGAAGACCACCTGAACCTGGGGACAATTCGCCGCGGCGGCCAGGCCCGCGGCCCCCGGCGTCCCGGACGGCAGCCCTGCGGCAGTGAATGTCAGCACAGCTGCGATCACAACCGCTGCTGGGCAAACGCCGACGAATTTACGGGTAAGCAAAAGGCGCACAGCATGATGGTAAAGGGATCGCGCCCCCGCCGCTTGTCGGGGTAAAGGAGGTCAGCCTGCCGCAGCAAGGACGTTGACCACCGTGTCGGCGCCACCAAGCCAACCGATAGGTTCAAGCTTGATGAGTCACGCCGATGTGAGTGCAACCGAGCGCTTGTTCGCGCTGGCCGAACAGGTGCGGGGTTTCATGCCCGCTGTCGAGGGGCGCGCGCTTTACGACGCCGCGCTGCGGTACCTCGACGGTGGCGTCGGTGTCGAGGTCGGTACCTACTGCGGCAAATCCACCCTGCTGCTCGGCGCAGCGGCGCAACAAACCGCCAGCGTGCTCTACACGATCGACCATCACCACGGCTCCGAGGAACACCAGCCCGGCTGGGAATACCACGACGCTTCGTTGGTCGACGAGGTCACCGGACTGTTCGACACGCTGCCGACGTTTCGTCGCACGCTCGACGCCGCGGGGCTGGACGACCACATCGTGGCTATCGTGGGCAAGTCGCCGATTGTGGCTCGAGGGTGGCGGTCGCCGCTGCAGCTTTTGTTCATCGACGGCGGCCACTCCGAGGCGGCCGCTACACAAGACTTCGACGGGTGGGCGAAGTGGGTAACCACCGGCGGCGCACTGGTCATCCACGACGTATTCCCCGACCCCAGGGACGGCGGGCGGCCACCGTACTACATCTATTGCCGTGCAATCGATTCCGGTCAGTTCCGGGAGGTTTCGGCTACCGGGTCGGTACGGGTACTCGAACGCACCGGCGGCACGCCGGGCGTCCAGATCTAGTAGTAACTCAAGTCATCGGCCAGTCCCGGTAACCACGCATTCGCAATCGAAGTCTGTCTGCAGGCCCATCGGCAACCCGTCGGCGCGGAAGATCCCGCCGCCCGACGTGCTGTCCGACAGCGCGTCGGCCGCCAGGATCATTGCCGCCCCAGTCCAGGTGGTGCGCTCCTCGGGCCACCGCTTCCCATCCGCGAACACCAAACCCGTCCAGTACGAGCCGTCATCTTCGCGCAAGTGCTGCATCGCGGCGAATTGCCCATGCGCGGCTGACCGATGGCCGATGGCATCGAGCGCCATCACGAGTTCGCATGTCTCGGCGCCGGTCACCCAGGGCCGGTCGTCCACACAGCGAATGCCAAGACCGCTGACCACAAAGTCGTCCCAGCGCTGTCTGATTCGCGCGGCCGCCGCCGGGCCCCGTAGCGCACCACCAAGGATGGGGTAGTACCAGTCCATCGAGTAGCGGTCCTTTTCGGTGAACGCCTCGGGATGCGCGACGATCGCGTGACCCAGTCGGCCGAGTGCCAGCTCCCACTCCGGCTGCGGTTTCCCAACGAGGGCGGCGAGCGCCAGCGCACAACGCATACTGTGGAACACACTGGCGCACCCGGTCATCAGCGCTTCTGGGACAGGCCCCGCTTCACTTCTGGCCCAACAGATCTCGCCATAGCCGACCTGTAAGTCGATGACGAAATCGACCGCCTTTTGCACCACCGGCCACATCGCCGCACCGAATGACGCGTCACCGGTCACCAGCACGTGGTGCCAGACACCGGTGGCGATGTAAGCACAGAAGTTGCTATCGCTGTTGGCGTCTTCGACGGTCCCCGCGCGGACCTGGATGGGCCACGAGCCGTCGGGCCGCTGGGTGCGACGGCTCCATTCGAACGCGGCCCGTGCCGGCCCCAGCAGTCCTGCCGCGGTGAGGGCCATCGCGCATTCCACGTGATCCCACGGATCGGTGTGACCACCGTCAAACCATGGGATGGCGCCCGATGATTCCTGTGCCGCGGCGATAGAAAGCGCGGTCTGCCGGCATTGCTCGGGAGTAAGGACGCCCGGAACTCCCGGCGGGTTAGCCCGATGCAACTGAATATCCCAGAGCTGCTTGCCTTTCTGCCGCCTGCTGCTTGACGAAATACATTGCTACGCTCTTGCCCACGATCGGATTGAGCAGCGACTCCGCCAGCTGCGTTATCTTCGGCCGCCGCATCAGATCCCACACCAGGATTTTGTGGTACGCGGCCACCGCCGGATGATCGGTTTTCGACACGCCCACAGCGCATTTCAGCCACCAGAAAGGGGAGTGCAGTGCATGCGCATGATGTGCATGCGTCAATTCCATTCCGCCGCTGTTGATCTTGTCTCGCAATTCGCTGGCTCGGTAGATGCGCACATGGCCGCCCTCGTTGCGATGGTATTCGTCGGAAAGGAGCCAGCAGACCCGCTCGGGGAGCCATCGCGGCACGGTGACCACCAGTGTGCCGCCCACCCTGAGCACCCTGATCAATTCGGCGATGGCCGCGTCGTCTTGCGGTATGTGTTCCAGAATTTCGGACGCGATGACGCAGTCGAATGTCTCATCTGCGTACGGCAAGCTCAGCGCGTCACCGAGAACCACCTTCGCTGACGCCTTGGCAGGCACCTCACCGGCCTGGGCCATCGCTTGCAGGATGGTGTCCACCGAACGTAGTTCGGACTCAGCGCGGTCGAAGGCGACGACGTCAGCGCCCCGCCGATACGCTTCAAATGCATGCCGGCCGGCTCCGCAACCCACGTCGATGACCACGGTCGACGGCCCGATGCCTAGCCGGTCGAAATCGACGGTCAGCATCGCGCTTCGCCGTCGATGGCGGCGTTGCGCGCGATCGCCCGGTCATAGACGCGCACGGTCTGAGCGGCCACGGCCTCCCAGCTGAACACGTTGATGGCACGCGCTCTTCCCGCCCTCCCCAGATTGCGGCGCTTTTCCGGTGAGTCGAGAAGCTCGCCGAGCGCGCGGGTCAGCGCATCGACGTCGGCCGGCGGCACCAGCTCGGCGCAGGCACCATCGGTCCCCAGGACTTCGGGCAGTGCACCCACCCGACTCGCGACGATCGGGGTTCCGCTCGCCATGGCTTCCACCGCGGGCAGGGAAAACCCCTCGTAGAGCGACGGAATGCAGGCAACCTCGGCCGATGCGAACAATGCGGCCAGCTCGCCGTCGGACAGGCCACTGGTGATGTGGACGATGTCGGAAATCCCCAGTTCGGCGATGAGTTTATGGGTCGGACCGTTGGGTTCAACCTTGGCGACGAGCCGCAACTCGAGATCTCGAATGGTGCGTAGCCTAGCGACCGCTTGAAGCAGGGTGCGGACACCCTTCAGCGGGGTATCGGCGCTCGCGATCGCGATAACTCGGCCGGGTTTCCGTGGGAGCGATCCCGGCTTGAACAGCTCGGTGTTCACGCCCAACGGCACGACGTGTAGTTGATCCGGCGAGACGCCGAAGTCGGCGACGATGTCCGCAGCCGATGACGACGAGACCGTCAACAGGTCCGGGATCTGGCGCGCCACCTGTTCTTGCATGGTTGAGAATCCATACCATCGGTGCACCAATGGTTTTCGCCACCACCGTGCGGCGGCGATGTCGAGCACCCGATCACGGGTGATGGGGTGGTGCACGGTCGCCACCACCGGCAGCCCCGCGCCAGCGATAGTGACCAGTCCGGTTCCCAGGCTCTGGTTGTCGTGGACGACGTCGAAATCGTCCGTCCGGTCGGCCAGCAGCCGCGCGACACGCAGCGTGAACGTCCGTGGTTCGGGGAAGCCCGCGGTCCACACTGTGAGGAGTTCTAACAGGTCGATTTTGTCGCGAATCTCCCTCGGCCGCGGTACCCGGAACGGGTCGGGCTCCCGGTATAGATCAAGGCTTGGCACCTCGGTCAACCGCACCCGCGGGTCGAGCACCTCCGGATAGGGCTGGCCGGAAAACACCTCGACGTCATGACCGAGTTCCACCAGACCATGGCTGAGATGGCGCACGTAGACGCCCTGTCCGCCGCAATGGGTCTTACTCCGGTAGGACAGCAGGGCAATTCGCATACTCAACTCTTATCCGTTGGCCAAAAATCGCCGACGGGCACCCCCCAATCCATCGCCATCAACGCACTCGAGGACACCGTGACAGCAAACTGGACATGTGTCCAGACTATAGTTCGATCAGCTAATCGACGCAACGCGCGACGGTGCCGGCCTTGCAGGTCATCAAGCGCCGAAGCCGCAGACCTGGTTTGTTACCATCGCGCGGTGCACGATTCGGCTGCGCCAGGCGGACCCGGCGGACCGCGATATGTTTCACGACGCGAAGCCCTCAAATACGCGTTGTCACCTG
>DATIOT010000009.1:0-1549 GCA_035472875.1 Mycobacterium sp. | reverse complement strand
GGCGACGTCATCGAGCTCGGCTTCGGTTCTGGCCTCAACGTCGACTTCTACCCGGCCGCGGTGACGTCGGTGACGGCGGTCGAACCGTCCGACCTCGCCTGGAAGCTTGCCGGCGACCGCCTTCGCGCGACCGCGATCCCGGTTCATCGCGGCGCGCTCGACGGCCAGAAGCTGCCATTTGCCGACGCCAGCTTCGACACCGCGCTGTCGAGCTGGACGATGTGTACGGTGCCCGATGTCCAGTCGGCATTGGCAGAGCTGCACCGGGTTCTCAAGCCGGGCGGGACGCTGCATTTCCTGGAACACGGCCTGGCGCCGGACGAGCGAGTGCAACGCTGGCAGCGCCGGATCGATCCGATCGAGCGCCGGCTGTTCGCCGGTTGCACATTTTCCAGGCCGATCCTGCAGCTGATCGCGTCCTCGGGCTTCGAAATCGTCGAGGTGGACGTGTTCTACGAGAAGGGTGGTCCGAAGTTCGCCGGCGCGGACTCGCTCGGCATCGCCGAGGCCGCTTGATGGGCGCGGCTGGGCGCTGCCTCCGCTGCAGCGCGCCGGATTCACGTGCGCCGAACTCGACGCCTTCCGTGACGCCACCGTGCCGGATCAACTCGAGCCCGGTGTGCGATTGCTGTTCGTCGGTATCAACCTAGTGTCGCGTGTTTGAAGTCTTCTTACGCTGGGCTTTCGTAAGGATCTGGTCGGCGGTCTTGGTCCAGACGAAGGGCTGGCAGCGTTCGTTCCAGCCGTCGATGTAGGTCTGGATGGCGGCGATGAGGTCTTTGGTCGAGTTGTAGCTGCCGCGGCGGATGGCTTGCCGGGTGATGATCCCGAAGAAGACTTCCACCAGGTTCAACCACGACCCGGAGGTCGGGGTGAAGTGCATCGTGACCCGGGGGTGTTTGGCCAGCCACGCGTTCACGGCCGGGTGTTTGTGCGTGGCGTAGTTATCGCAGACCACGTGCAATCTCACCCGCGGGTAGGCCTTCGCGACGAGTTTGAGGAAGTCGAGGAACTCGACGTGGGTGTGCCGGTCGTAGCAGGCGTCGGTAACTTTCCCAGTCGCGACCTCCAGCGCCGCGAACAGGCTGGTCGTGCCGTGGCGGACGTAGTCATGGGTGGCTTTCTCCGGCAGCCCCGGCCGCATCGGCAGGATCGGGGCGGTTCGGTCCAGCGCCTGCACTTGGCTTTTCTCGTCCACGCACACGACGACGGCGTTCTGCGGCGGGTTCAAGTACAGCCCGACAACGTCACGGACCTTCGCGTCCAGTTCCGGGTCGGTGGAGAACTTGAACGTCTCCCGCCGCCACGGCTGCAGCTTCCACTCCCGCCAGATCCGGGCCACCGACGCGAACGAGACCCCCAGATGCCGGCCCAAAAGACGGGCCGACCAGTGCGTCACCCCCAGCGCCTCCGGCGGGCCCTGCACCGTCGCCACCACCACCGCGACGTCATCGATCACCGGCGGGCGACCGGACCGATCCAGATCCCGCAGCGCCGCAATCCCACCGCTGTCATACCGCGCCCGCCAGCCGATCACCGTCGGACGCGA
>DATIOT010000008.1:0-4868 GCA_035472875.1 Mycobacterium sp. | reverse complement strand
GCACACAATCCGCCACGCGGAGTCGACAATCAAGTCGGCTACGGTGTGGTCGACCCGGTGGCCGCGCTGACTTTCGATGTGCCTGCGGGAGAGCGACTTCCACCGGCCGCTTCCAGTCGCGTGGTCAGGCCTGCCGCACCGCCACCGTCACCGGACCATCGTGCCCGCAACATGGCGCTGGTATTCGCCGGTGTCGTTGGGGCCGCCATCGCGGTGGCGTCGCTGATCGTGCGGGCGCGGCGAGCGCGATGACAGCCGCGACGAAGCTGACAATGATCGTCGGCATCCTTACCGCCGTTCTCGTCGGATGGGCGGTCGGTGGATACGGTGGTGCCGCAGTCGGTTTGACCATCGGAGTGGCTCTCGGTGTCGTTCGGTGGCGGGGGCAGCCGTTGTGGTCATGGTTCATCCTGTGGTTACGGCGCCGTCGACCGATCGAGTGGAGTGAGCCGCTCACAGTGGCCAATGACCGTGCCGGCGGTGGAGTCCGATACCAGGGCGGCATCGCGGTGGCCGCGGTTCAACTGCTTGGGAAAGCTCATACGCCGACCTTGTTCACCGGGTCGACATCCACCTACACCGAAAACGCATTCGACATAACCGATCTGGTGCCACTGCTGCACCAGAGCCTAGGCCTGGGTATCGGTTCGCTCAGCGTGGTCAGTGCGGGGGCTCGACGGCGCAGCACCGGTGACTATTCGCGGGTGTACGACACGCTGATCGGGAAGCCACCCTATGCCGGCAGGCGCGAAACCTGGCTCGTTGTGCGAACCTCAGTTCTCGACAATGTAGAGGCGCTGCGGGCGCGGACCTCGGTTGGCACCGCGACGCTGGCGGCTGCGCAGCGGATCTGTGCGGCCATGCGCCAACAGGGCTTACGCGCGAAAGTCGCGACGGCCACCGACATCGTCGAGATGGAGCGGAGATTAGGCCGATCCGCGCTGGAGGTGCTCAATAGGCGCTGGGGATCGGTTCGCGGCGACAGCGGCTGGTTGACGACCTACTGGTACCAGCCCGGCGACATCGCGGGGGACAAGCTGGCCCAGGTCTGGTCGGCGCGCGCCGACGGGATCATCCAGAACATAACACTTTTCGGCTCGGACAGCGGCCCTGCTACCGCCACTGCCACCGTGACTGTGCGTACCGCACAACCGCCGACAGCCCCGCTGAGCACAATGCTGCGGACGTTGCCTGGACAGCAGGCGCAGGCTATCGCGGCCAATCTGTGTGGTCCGCTTTCGTCGCTACCCGGCATCCGGCGGGGAGCGCTGCAGAGTCCGTTGTTCGTCCCAATCGGACCGTCGGGTGTGCTGCTCGGCAAGGTCACAGGCGGAAACCGCATGCTGCTTCCGTTGGACGACGCGGGGGAGTTCAGCCGGGTACACATCGCCGCTGAGGACGCATTGGCCAAGCGGTTGATAATCCGAATGGCCGGTGCCGGCGAGCGGATCACGGTGCACACCCGAAACATGCAGCGGTGGGCCACTGTTCGCATGCCGGATATCGCCGTGAGTGATCAGTCAAAGCCGGCCTCCGGCACGACGGTCAGCGTCGTCGACGGCACGCTGACGCCCGCGCCGCGCCCCAACACGCTGATCTCCGTCGGGGAACCAGGTGAACCGTACCGTGGAACCGCCAACGTGCTGATCACACAGGTAGGTCCGGCGACGGTGGAAGTTAGGGCTGCCGGTCAAGTACACACGGTGGAGGTCGAGTTGTTCCGCGCCGAAAACCGTTACGTATCGTCTGAACCGACTAGTTTGCCAAGCTTTGAGCTCGAAGCGGTGGACACACAATGACGAGCAGCACCACGCCCGCTGCGGCGCGCAAGCAGTTCGATCAGGCAATGGCGTTGCTCGACACCGATGCCGCGGCAGCCGGGGCGCGCTTTCGGGAGGCGACGGAGATCGACTCGTCGATGGCCGACGCCTGGCTGGGGCGGATCGCCGCGGGTGACGAGTCGTTGTCGACCATCCGGGAGCTCTACACGTATGGGGCCCGGTTGCACCGGGAGACCAACCGGATCGGCGCACGCCTGTCGGCGCCGATAAAAGCCGGGCCCTACCTGTCGATTTCGGTGACCGAGGCCTCGCATGCCGCTCTGGCTCTGGCAAGTGCACTCATCGATGACCGCCAATGCGAGAAAGCCGAAGCGCTGCTTAAAGATTCATCTCTGTTGGACACTTGGGAGAATCACCAGTGGCAGCAGTACATCGAGGCCTATTTGATGTTCGCCACACAACGCTGGCCGGACGTGATCGCGGTTGCGGCGGCGGTCTTACCGCCACAGGCCATCATCATGTCGGCGGTAACCGCGGCAACCTGCACGTTGGCCGCCCATGCCGCGGCGCATCTCGGTCAGGGGCGGGTCGCGCTGGACTGGACTGACCGTGTCGAGCTACGCACCGGATATGGGGGCCCGACCGAGTCGCGTCGCCAACATCGCGAAACTGTCATAACCGCAATCGATCCCAACGATTTTCCGTTGATCGCAGCCGACCTGGCCTATGTACGGGGGATGGCGCATCGCCAGCTCGGAGAAGAGAACAAGGCTCAGATCTGGTTGTCGAAGGCGACGATCAACGGTGCGCTGATCGACTCTGCCAAACAAGCGTTAGCCGACCCCGCGCTGCAGCTGGTGGTCACCGACGAGAATGCCATCAGCACCCGCACGAACAAATGGGATGTGACCACCGAGCTGTCGGAGCAGCAGCGTCAGGAGGAGGAACACCAGGAGCGGCGGAGCGAACTCCTGCGGGAGGGGCGCACGTTGCTTGACCACCAAGTCGGGTTGGCCGAAGTCAAACGGGCGGTCGCTGAACTGGAGGACCAGATCGAGGTCCGCGCGCTGCGCCTGGCGGCTGGACTGCCGGTGGCCAGTCAGACCAACCACATGCTGTTGGTGGGACCACCCGGCACCGGCAAGACCACCACGGCGGAGGCGCTGGGAAAGATCTACGCCGGCCTGGGTATCGTGCGCCACCCCGAGATCATCGAGGTCAAGCGAGCCGACTTCTGTGGGGAACACATCGGCGCGTCGGGCCCGAAGACCAACGAACTGATCAGCCGTTCACTGGGCCGCATCTTGTTCATGGATGAGTTCTACTCACTGGTGGAGCGTCATCAGGACGGCCGGCCGGACATGATCGGCATGGAGGCGGTCAACCAACTGTTGGTAGCCCTCGAGGTGCACCGATTCGACTTCTGCTTCATCGGCGCGGGATACGAGCGGGAAGTCGACGAATTTCTTACCGTTAACCCGGGTCTGGCGGGCCGGTTCAACCGCAAATTGCGGTTCGAGTCCTACACGCCCGACGAGCTGGTTGAAATCGCGGTCCGCTACGGCAAGCCGCGCGCCACCGTTCTCGAGCCCGCCGCCGGCGAAGCGCTAAAGGCCGCGTGTGCGACGCTGCGCGCATACCACTCCGCCGACGGCATGCACGGCATCGACGTCATGCAGAACGGGCGCTTTGCACGCAATGTCGTTGAACGTGCCGAACGGCTGCGGGACTCGCGGGTGGCCGCTCAGCATCGCACCGATAAGGGCTCGGTGACGGTCGACGACCTGCAAGCGCTGCGTACCCAGGACGTAATCGCCGCGGTCAAGGACGCGTGCGCGGAAAAGCATGTGCCGATAGCGCTTTGAACCAAGCGCAGCTTCGCCCCAGTGATTCATGCTATGGCGAAATAGCCGGCTCGAATCGGAAAACGGCGATCTGGCCCGCCAATGCCTCGAATTCATCGGCAGTTCCGTCGCGCACCATGCCCGATCGCTTCGCGAACGCCACACCGACAGGAACTTCGATCGGAAAGGCCCGCAGCACCGGGCGTGCTTCCTCGGCGGTCAGCTCGACGATCCTGACCCGCCGGGACCGGCGACCCCGGGCCAGCATGCCGGTGCCCGCGGCCCGGGCATTTGCCGCCCAGTCAGCGCCCGGATAGCCGGCCACAGCGTAGAGGCCACCCTGAAACTGGAACGGTGTCATCGGAGTGCTGCGCGGCCGGCCCGACTTACGGCCGGGCACCGTCAACACCATGGCGGGACCCGTCGGTATCCCGAGCCGCTGCACCGCCATCATCACCTTGTTCATCGGTTTGAGGTAGCGCGGTGGTTGTGGTTCGGACATTTCAGTGCTCCTTATCCATCTCGATCTATTTCGCGAACAGGTCGCGGTGCTGGGACACCCATTGCGCGAACGGGGTCGCTGGCCGGCCCAGAATCTTCTCCACGTCATGGGTGACAAGGGCGGGTTTGTCGAGCGTCTCGGCGAGCATGGCGGTATAGGCGTCGGCGAAGTCGGCGGTGAAGCCCAAATCGATGAACCGTTGCCGTACCACGTCCGCCGGCAGTTCCAGGTAGTGCAGTGGGCGGCCCAGGACGGTGCCGAATACCTCCACCAGCTCCGAGTTGGTGAACGCCTGTGGGCCGGTCAACGGGATCCGCTGACCGACAAGCTCATCGGTGAGCAGCGCCCGCGCGGCGACCGCCGAGATGTCGCTCTCAACGATCGGTGCGGTCGACGCCGCTGCGTAGGGTCCGGCCACCACATCGCCGGCGCGGATCTGCGCCGACCACATGCCGGCGAAGTTCGTTGCGAAGACCGTGGGCCGCAGGCTCACCCACGCCAGGCCGGAGTCGACGGCGAGCTGCTCGACCTCTTTGTTGCGATCCCCGCGAAAGCGTGACGGCTGCCGCGAGAAGTCGTCGTCGGCGTTGATCGCCGACAGCGCAACCAGCTTGGTGACTCCGGCGCGCAGGCACTGCGCCACCACGTTGGGCATGTCCGCACCGAGCGCGCGGGAATTGAGGAATACCGCCGAGGCTCCAGGCAGCGCGTCGGCCGCCGAGCCGACCACTTCGACGCGGG
>DATIOT010000007.1:0-6541 GCA_035472875.1 Mycobacterium sp. | reverse complement strand
CCGACGCCCTGGATCACTCGCCAGCCGATCAGCCACAACGCCCCGGGGCCCAGCTGGAGCGGATCGAACGACAACGCCACCGCCGCGATGGTGAAGACCCCGAATCCGATGTTGTAGATGCGCACCCGCCCGTAGATGTCACCCATGCGGCCGAACAGAACGACGAGCACCGCGGTGACAACCAGGTAGCCCATCAGCATCCACAGCAGGTAGCTGACATTGCCCGGCGCCAGTGGGTTCAGCCCGATGCCACGGAAGATCGCCGGCAGCGAGATCAGCACGATCGACGCGTTGATGGTCGCAAGCAAAGTGCCGACCGTGGTGTTGGACAGCGCGACCCACTTGTAGCGCGGGTGGTCGCGGTCCCATCCTCGGCGCCGACGCTCCGTTTCGACAACGGCGAGCGCCGGGTTGGTCACGATGGGGGTGTCGGTCATCTGTATCTCAGTCTGTATCTCAGTCGTCATCCGCCCTATCGGCTCGAAACACATATGTTAGCTATACAAATGAAACGCCGCCAAACCGGCATTTCCGAGCGGCGTCCGCCGCGCTAGCGTGGGAGCTGGCCAATAAACCACGCGGGAGCGCACGCCAAGTGCGCTGAGAGGGCGGCTGGCGCCGTCGACCGTACGAACCTGACCGGGTAATGCCGGCGTAGGGAGTCTGCAGTGATCATTTCGCAGTCCGATTTATCCGAATCCGTTCACGTGGCAAACATCACCACCGGGCCCATCGAGGGCAGCACAAAGATCTACCGGGAACTCGCCGCCGTGCCGGGTGCCCGAGTCCCGGTCCGGCGGGTGCACCTGACCAACGGCGAGCACCTCGACCTGTACGACACCTCCGGCCCCTACACCGACCCCGACGCGGTGATCGACGTGACGGCGGGCCTGCCGCCGCGCCCGGGTGTGGTTCGCGACCGCGGCACCCAGCTGCAGCGGGCCCGCGCCGGCGAGATCACCGCGGAGATGGCGTTCATCGCCGCCCGCGAGGACATGCCCGCCGAGCTGGTGCGCGACGAGGTCGCCCGCGGCCGCGCGGTGATCCCGGCCAATCACCACCATCCCGAGAGCGAGCCGATGATCATCGGCAAGGCATTCGCGGTCAAGGTCAACGCGAACATCGGCAACTCGGCGGTGACGTCATCGATCGCCGAAGAGGTCGACAAGATGGTGTGGGCCACCCGCTGGGGCGCGGACACCATCATGGACCTGTCCACCGGCAAGAACATCCACGAAACGCGCGAGTGGATCCTGCGCAATTCGCCGGTCCCGGTCGGCACGGTGCCGATCTACCAGGCGCTGGAGAAGGTCAAGGGTGATCCGACCGAGTTGACCTGGGAGATCTACCGCGACACGGTGATCGAGCAGTGCGAGCAGGGTGTCGACTACATGACCGTGCACGCCGGCGTGCTGCTGCGGTACGTGCCGCTGACCGCCAAGCGGGTCACCGGCATCGTGAGCCGCGGTGGCTCGATCATGGCGGCCTGGTGCCTGGCCCATCATCAAGAGTCGTTCCTCTACACCAACTTTGAGGAGCTCTGCGATATTTTCGCGCGCTACGACGTCACCTTCTCGCTCGGCGACGGTCTGCGGCCGGGCTCGATCGCCGACGCCAACGACGCGGCTCAGTTCGCCGAACTGCGCACCCTTGGCGAGCTGACCAAGATCGCGAAAGCCCGTGGCGCACAGGTGATGATCGAGGGCCCCGGGCACATCCCAATGCACAAGATCGTCGAGAACGTGCGGCTGGAAGAGGAGCTGTGCGAGGAGGCCCCGTTCTACACGCTGGGTCCGCTGGCCACCGACATCGCGCCGGCTTATGACCACATCACCTCGGCGATCGGCGCGGCCATCATCGCGCAGGCCGGTACCGCGATGCTGTGCTACGTGACCCCCAAGGAGCACCTGGGGCTGCCGGACCGTAAGGACGTCAAGGACGGGGTCATCGCTTACAAGATCGCCGCGCACTCAGCGGACCTGGCCAAGGGTCATCCCCGCGCGCAGGAGCGTGACGACGCCCTGTCGACGGCTCGTTTCGAGTTCCGCTGGAACGATCAATTCGCCTTGTCGTTGGACCCTGATACCGCACGGGAATTTCACGACGAGACATTGCCGGCCGAACCGGCCAAGACCGCGCACTTCTGCTCGATGTGTGGGCCCAAGTTCTGCTCGATGCGCATCACCCAAGATGTCCGCGACTACGCCGCCGCACACGGACTCGAGACCGAAGCGGACGTCGAAGCAGCGCTGGCCAGCGGTATGGCCGAAAAGTCACGCGAGTTCGCCGAACACGGCAATCGGGTGTATCTGCCGATCACGCAGTGAACTACGATCACGCAGTGAACTATCTGCCACTGGTGCCGCCGGGCACCACCCCGTTGCGGGTGCTGTCCATCGCCGGATCGGATTCGGGCGGCGGCGCGGGCATTCAGGCCGATATGCGCACCATGGCGCTGCTGGGCGTGCACGCGTGCATCGCGGTCACCGCGGTTACGGTGCAGAACACAATGGGTGTCAAAAGCTTTCACGAGGTACCCGACGACGTCGTCGCCGGCCAGATAGAAGCCGTGGTCACCGATATCGGCGTCCAGGCCGCCAAGACCGGGATGCTGGCGTCGTCGGCCATCATCGACACGGTGGCTGCCACCTTTCGCCGCCTCGAGTTGACAGTTCCGCTCGTCGTCGACCCGGTCTGCGCATCCATGCACGGAGACCCGCTGATGGAGACCTCGGCTCTGGAATCGCTTCGCGATCAACTGTTTCCGTTGGCCACGCTGGTGACACCGAACCTCGACGAGGTGCGGCTACTGGTCGGCATCGACGTGGTCGACGCCGAGTCGCAGCGCGCGGCGGCAAAGGCACTGCACGCGCTCGGCCCGCGGTGGGCACTGGTCAAAGGCGGACACCAGCGGTCGTCGCAGCGCAGCCGCGACCTGCTCTACGACGGTGCCGACTTCTACGAGTTCGACGCACAGCGGATGCTCACCGGTAACGACCACGGCGGTGGCGACACGCTTGCGGCCGCGGTCGCTTGCGCGCTGGCGCACGGTTTCACCGTGCCCGACGCGGTCGAGTTCGGGAAGCGATGGGTCACCGAGTGCCTGCGCGCCGCCTATCCGCTGGGCAGCGGCCACGGCCCCGTCTCGCCCCTGTTCAGGCTCAGATGAACCTCGAGCGCATCGCCGGTGTGGCACACCAGCCAACCGGCCCACCAAAAGGTGTGGTGGTGCTGACCCACGGCGCCGGCGGCAACCGGGAATCGGCGCTGCTGCAACAGGTTTGCGATGAATGGGCGCGACGTGGCTTCCTCGCGGTGCGGTACAACCTGCCCTACCGCCGGCGTCGCCCCACCGGTCCGCCGTCCGGTTCAGCGGCCGGTGACCGCGCGGGCGTCGTCGAGGCGATCGCCTTTTGCGGCGGCCTTGCCGACGGCCCACTGATTGCCGGCGGACATTCCTACGGCGGCCGGCAGACGTCGATGGTGGTTGCCGCCGACGAAGCGCAGGTGGACGTGCTGACGCTGTTCTCTTATCCGTTGCATCCACCCGGCAAGCCCGAGCGCCCCCGCACCGACCATCTGCCCGACATCAAGGTGCCTACCGTGTTCACCCACGGCACGTCAGACCCCTTCGGCACGCCGGCCGAAGTGCGCGATGCCGCGGCGATGATCCCCGCGCCAACCGAGATCGTCGAAATCGCAGGCGCGCGACACGACCTGCGCTCGAAGACCCTCGACGTGCCCGCGCTCGCGGTCAGTGCGGCGCTGCGGCTGATGCGCTGAAGCGTGCCTTAGTCGTGCGCCGCCACTGTGCACGAGGTGGGAAGCAGCAGCAGCGCGGGCCAAAGGGCAATCGCCTCGCCAAATGCGGCGACGTTTGCACCGGCGGGCAACACTTTGTTCCATTCGACTTCGAGTTCGTTCACCCTGTCGGCATGAATGAAGGCCCAGGTGACCCCAACGATGATGTAAAGGACCGCAAGCCACATTGCGAACTCGAGGAGTGCCGCGACCGTCACTGGATGGTCGAGGACGCGCCGAAGCAGTGTCATTGCAGCGGCCGGTCGGGACCGGTGGCCGTTGGTGTCACCGGAATGCAAGCCTGACATGCCCGCTTCTCCCACTACAGCAGAGGTTTTTGGCGCCTGACCCGTCGCCGCACATCTGCCAGCAGAACATAGCTTCCCCCTTGACGGAGAAACCGGGGAAGGAAACGGTTCGCGAATGCGACGAGCAATAACAAACGTTCAAAGCGCCGCTGCTTGGCGTCGCTCCAGGACACACCGAGCGCGCCGCGAAAGACCGGCGCCAGGAAGCCGACGGTTAGGAATTTCAGCAGTGGCCGGAACGGCAGCCGCAGCAGTGGATTGACCATCTTCAGATCGACCAGGTCTTGCAGGTAGCGACGCACGATGTCGTCGATTTTCACGCGTCGACAGGCGGCGTTCCAGTAGTCGTCGAAGGCGGCGCGGGTGGTCGGCCACTGGTCAGCGCCGACTTGCAATGTGGTTCCCAGCGCCCGCGGATCGGTAGAACTGCTCGGCCTGTTCGGCGGTCATTTCACCCCGCAACAGCTGGTAGGTGTCCTCCAGCCCGACGAACAGGCAGGCAGCGACCCACATTTGGAGGTCGCGGTCAAAGGCGTTGTAGGACACCGGGCTTGCAGATGTCGACCGGACTTGACGGTGCGCGGCGTCGACCGCTTCCCGGTAGGCGGCACGGTCGTCGCCGTTGCCCAACACCGCGACGGCCAGATACTGGAAGGTGGTGCGGGCGCGTTTCCAGGGATGTTTGAAGAGGTTGCCCGAATCGACCCTGGACTCCACGACGCCGTAGCCGACTTCCGGCCACGACAACTGCATGATCACATTCGCCGCACCGGCGGCAAAGGCCCAGAAATCCATCGCATCGGTCGCCGCGACCGGGTCGTTGGTCCAGCGGGCGGTGCGTCGGCCGACGCAGATCCGCGTTCGGCTGGTCGTCAAGGGCGCGTCGGCCGCGGCCGGCACGCGTGGTGTGGACATTATTGTAGGAGCGTCTCACATACTCGACTGCGCATGCAACGATAAGTTAATCTTTATTCTTTATCAGTCGAGTGAAAGCAACTTGCAAATGCGCAGCAGGGGTGCCGGAAGTGATTGAAGATTCCGCCTTGACCGACACCGGCGCCGGGCCTGTTGGCCGCCAGGAATCCCCACCCGCGATACGGCGGCGGCCTAAAGACCGCAAGGCGCAGATCGCACGGGCATCTGCTGATGCGTTCAGCGCGCAGGGATATCACGCAGTAAGCATGGAAGACATCGCCTCACGGGTAGGGATTTCACCGGCCGCGTTGTACCGCCATTCGCCGAGCAAGTACGACCTGTTCCGCGATGCCGTCCTTGGCCTCGGTCAACAGCTTGTCGAGGCCACCGCATTCGCTGACGACGCCGGTGACAGCGATCCGTCGGAGCTGTTGGAAGCCTTGGTCACCGCACTCGTCGATACCACGATTGCCAACCGGACCGCCGGCGGCCTATATCGATGGGAGGGGCGCTATCTCGAGGGCTCCGACCAGACGGCGCTCAAGGACCAGCTCAGGCTCACGAACAAGCGCCTGCAACGGCCGCTGGCGGTTTTGCGGCCGACGCTGAAACCACCACAACTGTCTACGTTGTCGGCGGCGGCACTCAGCGTGATCGGCAGCATTACAGACCACTCCGCGGCGCTGGCGATCGGCGAGATCCGCAGCAGCGTGTCGGAGATGGCCACCGACGTCCTCGCCGCCGACTTGCCGCTCGGCAGGGATCGCGTCCCGGTGACTCCCCGACCCGTCGTCACCGCGTCCGCGGGCACCTACGAGTTCGTGCTGTACGAATCGATGCACCTGTTCTACGAGCGCGGTTTCCGCGACACCAGCATGGACGACATCGCGGTGGCCGTTGGCATGCAGCCATCGGGACTGTACCGTTACTTTCCAAGTAAGGCCGACATTCTGGCCGCCTTGTATCACCGTGCAGCAGACCGGCTTTCGGGAGACACAGCCAAGATCGTCGCGCGCACCCCAGACCCCGAGCGGGCACTCGCCGCGCTGATCGAAGCCTACGTCGCCCGGTCTTTCGCGCGCCCCGAAGTCGCCTACGTCTACTACACCGATCGGCACAATCTAGCTCCGGAAGAGTTGCTGAGGCTGGACACGATTCAGCAGTCCACCGTTGATGCGTGGGCCCGTCTGGCCACCGCGGCCCGCCCGGGCTTGAGTATCGGACGGGCACGTTACGCCGTCCACGCCGCCTACGCGGTCATCGTCGATATGGGTCGGCTCGTCAGGCACAAAAACACCGCGCATGCCGGGTCAACCGCACGCCGCCTGACGGGGATCACCCTGCTAGGTCGTCCGGTCCGAAAGGAGTGAGGTGGTTGATCACCAAACTGCGGCAGCTGCTGAGCTACCAGATGACCGTCGCCGAGTGGATCGGACTTGGAGTGCTCTTGGGCATTCCGTACTTCATCGTCGGGCTGATCTGGTCGTCAACCCACACCGACCATCTTCGAGGCATGC
>DATIOT010000006.1:0-4286 GCA_035472875.1 Mycobacterium sp. | reverse complement strand
GGGGACAGTTGCAGCACTTCCTCGCCGCGCCGCGGGACGAACGCCAGCAATTGGCCCAGCGGGCGGCGAGCAATCCAAGGAATCAACAGCTATTACCAATTCTTCAAACGGCTTTTGACACCTGCAATAACTTCTGAGCGGATTGGAAGTCCGCCACGCTCCGCCCGCGACAGCACCCACGCCGCGCTCACACAAACACCGCCGACCAGACTTCTGGTCGTTCGTCGACAATGGAGCAAAATCGCTGGTCAGGGGTGGTGGGGGGACTGCCGGGCGGCTTGGCGCGGCAGCACCCTTTAACATTGCTACCGATCTTCTATAGCAGCCGAAACAGCTGTGAAGTCGCTGTGAAGCGCCCGAAAGCCTTGCACACGTCTGCCCTGGTCGCCGCGGCCGCCCGGCCCTTGACAGTGGTTGGGCGGTTCGGCGTCGAGCACGATACGCACCCGTTTGCTGCGCCGCCTCATTGGTTCACCCGCCAGCGGACGTTGGTCATGTACTCGCGCACTGGCCGGTCAGCACCCGTTGTCGGCCGCTGGCTCAGGTTTGCGTTGGTCTGATACCGGCGGGGCTCGATCTTACTGATCCACTGCCCGCCGTCGTCGTCGATGGTGGTAACGACGGCCGGGCTCACTGTGGTTGTGCGCATCGCGATACCTCCCGTCCGTCGCTGGCCGAATGCATTTAAGTAGGGAACGCCAACGTCTAGTAACTTCTTCCCACCACGCGGTAGAACTTCCTAGAGGGTGGCTTCGTATCTGCGGTAGCCGCGTGTGGGCGGCCGGGGTCGGGCGGGCCGGGATGCTGGTCGATTGCCCCGGCCCGCCAGGGCTCGAGGACGTCGGTGTCACGACGTTGTCACAACTCATCCAAAACTCCCCCGCGAACTGTGATGGACTGCCGTGAACCTGCGTGGCCTTAATCCGCAGGTCAGCAGCCATGATTCTGGTCTAGCGCCCAAACACCTACAGACGCCAATAGACCGCTAAAACCGCCTCGGAGCTGTCTTTTAATCAGCGGGTCCGGGGTTCGAAACCCTGACGGCGCACAAACGTGAATTCCCTGCGCTGCAAAGAGTGTCGTGGCGCTGCTAGCGATTCCTGACCCGGTGCACCACCACCACGACGACGAGGGCGCCGACTCCCGCCAGCGAGACAGCCACCACGGGCTGTTTCACGAATCCGATCACCCGGGCCTTGAGGTCGTCGGCGAGGCGGCGAGGATTTGCGCGCTCAGCAAGCGAGTCGACGGTGGCCGCCAGCTCGTGGCGGGCGACGTCGATCTCCTGCTTGATGGCTTCGGGGTCCCGGTCCGCCACTGTGTCCTCCAAGTCCTCCGCTGTCCCGCCTGGTGCACCTGACGCACTACCCTAGATCAGCTGGCGGTGATCCCCACGATCCGGTGAATAGAAAGGAACCCACGTTGACCGAGACCACGCGGCTTGCACCGGGCGACAAAGCGCCCGCCTTCAGCCTGCCCGACGCCGATGGCAACAAGGTTTCGCTGGCCGACTACCGAGGACGCCGCGTCGTTGTGTATTTCTACCCGGCGGCCGCTACACCG
Organism: Mycobacterium sp.; assembly: GCA_035472875.1. GTDB lineage: Bacteria > Actinomycetota > Actinomycetes > Mycobacteriales > Mycobacteriaceae > Mycobacterium. The sequence continues at coordinate 2,723 of DATIOT010000006.1, read as the reverse complement.
GGGTGCACCAAACAGGCCTGCGACTTTCGTGACAACCTGCACGACCTCAACGATGCCGGCCTCGACGTCGTCGGAATCTCCCCCGACCCACCAGCGAAGCTCGCCAAATTCCGTGACGCCGAAAAGCTGACGTTCCCGCTGCTGTCCGATCCCGACCGCAAGGTGCTGACGGCCTGGGGCGCCTACGGAGAGAAGCAGATGTACGGCAAGATCGTCCAGGGGGTGATTCGTTCCACCTTCATGGTCGACGAAAAGGGCAAAATCGCCGTCGCGCAATACAACGTCAAGGCCACTGGCCACGTCGCCAAGCTTCGGCGCGATTTGTCGGTCTAGGCCCCGCGATCAGGCCAGGTTGGCCAGCAGCAGCGCTTCGGCCACCGCCGCACGTTCAAGCACACCCAGATGCAGGCTCTCGTTGATGCTGTGCGCTTGTGTTGCGGGGTCTTCGACACCGGTGACGAGGATCTTCGCCTGCGGGAACGTGGCAGCGAACTCAGCAATGAACGGAATTGAGCCCCCCACGCCCGTATCGATTGGGTCAACACCCCACGCCTGCCGAAACGCAGCCCGCGCGGCGTCATAGACCGGGCCGGAGGCCTCGATGGCATACGGCTGACCGATCTCGCCACGCGTGATGGTCACCTGCGCCCCCCACGGGACGTGTCGCTGCAGATGGGCGGTCAGCGCGTCCAGGTGCGCCTCGGCGTCGCCGCCGGGTGCGATCCGCATGCTGATCTTGGCCCGGGCCCGTGGGATCAGCGTGTTCGACGATGCCGCAACGGATGTGGTGTCGATTCCGATGACGGTGATCGCCGGCTTGGCCCATAGCCGCTGCGGCACCGAGCCGGAACCGATCTCGGACACCCCGTCCAGCAGGCCGGAGTCGGCGCGTACCCGCTCCGGCGGGTAATCCACTGGGGCAGCCGTACTTTCGTGCAATCCGGCCACTACGACGTTGCCGTCGTCGTCGTGCAGGCTGGCCAGCAGCCGCACCAGCACGGTCAGCGCATCGGGAACCACGCCGCCCCACAAGCCCGAGTGCAGCCCGTGCTCGAGTGTGGCGACCTCGACCACGCAGTCGGCCAAGCCACGCAGCGAGACCGTTAGCGACGGGATGTCGGTGCTCCAGTTGTCCGAGTCGGCGATGACGATCACGTCGGCGGCCAGCGTGTCGCGGTGGGCAGTCAGCAACCGGCCCAGTGACGGCGATCCGGATTCCTCTTCGCCTTCGACGAAGACCGTCACGCCGACCGGCGGTCGGCCTCCGTGTGCCCGGAACGCCGCCAAATGCGTTGCGATACCGGCCTTGTCATCGGCGCTGCCGTGGCCGTATAGCCGCCCGTTACGTTCGGTGGGCTCGAAAGGCGGCGACGCCCATTGGCCGCGGTCACCTTCAGGCTGTACGTCGTGGTGGGCGTACAGCAGCACGGTAGGCGCACCCGGGGGCGCCGGATGCTGCGCGATGACCGCGGGCGCGCCGCCCTCGCTGACGATCCGCAGATCGCTAAAACCAGCCTGCGACAACAGATCCGCCACCGCCTGCGCGCTGCGGTGTACCTCGTCGCGGCGGCCGGGGTCGGCCCATACGGATTCGATCCGCACCAAGTCCTCGAGATCGCGGCGCACCGACGGCAGCACGTCGCGGACGCGCTCAATCAGATCAACCATGGTCTCGAGGCTAGTCTGGGGCACCACCCGCGAGCAGACGCAGAGTCGCGCGAATACCCGAGTTGCGGTGCGATTCTGTGTCTGCTCGCCGGAGCTACGTGGTCTCCAAGATGGCCACCGCCGCCGCGGTATCCCCTTCGTGCGTGAGCGACACATGGATCGTCACATCGGCCAGATGCTTGGCGATGGCTCCAGTCAACCGGACCCGCGGTCGACCCCACATGTCGGTGACGACTTCGATATCGCGGTGGATGTCCTCCCGCAACACGGGCCGTTGGGCGAACCGCGATCCGGACCAGGCCTTGATCACTGCCTCCTTCGCGGCCCAGCGGGCCGCCAGGTGACGCGCCGCCGACGAACTCTTGTCCGAGGCGTCGCGGCGCTCACCTGGGGTGAACGTCTCGGAGAACGCCGTTCCCGGTTGATCGACCTGCTCGGCGAAATCAGGAATGGAGACGAGGTCGATCCCCACTCCGACAATGCCCATGGCTCGCCAGGTTAACGGATGACCCAAGTCATCCGACGTAGGCCTCGTCGTCACCCAGCCGGGCGTCCGGGTTCAGCAGCATCGCCGCCTCCTGCCGCTTCTCCGGCCCGTGGTGGTCGAAGCGACGATCGGCTGGCCGCTCGTACATCGGCGCCCCGCCGGCGATAGCCGAGGCCAGTCGGCGCTGACCGGCCAGCAGGCGTGCAACCGCGCGCCGCTGGTAGTCCGCGCGCTGATCCGGGTCCAGCGAGGCGATGAACGCCTGTGGGTGTACCAGCGCGACCAGCCCGGACACGTGGCCGAACCCGAGACTGGTCAGCATCCCGGCCTTGAGCGGGAACTTCCCGCCCAGCCGCAGAGTGTCGCGCACCCAGACGAAGTGTGCGGAGCCGGCCAGTTCGTCGTCGACGCAATCCAGGCTGAGGTTGGGCGGAATCACCCCGTCGCGCAGTATCTGGCACAGGCCCATCATCTGGAAGACCGCCGCGCCGCCCTTGGCGTGACCGGTAAGGCTCTTCTGCGAGACCACGAACAGCGGAGCACCCTCGGAGCGGCCCATTGAGTCGGC
>DATIOT010000005.1:0-9619 GCA_035472875.1 Mycobacterium sp. | reverse complement strand
CGCCGCCGCGTGTCGCGTGGAGGCGACCATGTCGGTGAACAACACGGTGCGCAGAGCGCGACGTGACAGAGATGGCGCGGCATGGCTGCCGGTGAGAAACTCCTCGACCTCGGTCAGGATCTTGTCGGGATCGCGAGCCAGGGCGCGTGGTCGCTGCCCTCGACTTCGAGCAACCGCGCACCGGGGATGTGATCGGCGAGGTACCGGCCGCACTGCACCGGAATGACTTCGTCGCGGGCATGAATGACCAGGGTCGGAACGCTGATCGTCGGCAGGATCGGCCGCACGTCCATCCGGAACATCGCTTCGAATGCCGCGCGCACCATCCCCGGACTGGCGCTCATGCGCTCCACCATTGCCAGCAGGCGGATCGACCGCACCGACGGCAGCAGGGCCTTGCCCACCTCGCCGCTGCCCCACGCCGAGAGGACGCCGCGCCAAAAAGCCTGCACGCGGGAGAGCTGCTGCACCGAGGGCGTGTAGTCGTTACCCAGCTCGGGCACGACGCGCGCCCGCAGCTCGGCCGGATCGCGGTCCAAGTCATCCCAGCCGTCGACGTAGGCGTACGCGAAGGTGCCGGTAAGAATCAACGCCCGCGTTCGCTCCGGTCGTGTTGCCGCGAAGACGATCGAGGCCGGGCCGCCCTCGCTCGCCCCGAAAAGCACCGCTCTTTCGAAGCCGACGGCGTCCATGACAGCCTCGATCTCGGCCGCCCGATCATCCAGCGTGGGAACTTTCGGCACCGGGTCCGACAGCCCCGAACCGGCCTTGTCGAACAGCAGGATGCGACAGAACGTGGAGAGCCGCTCGAAGAAGGCCACAAATTCGGGCATGGTCCAGTAGAGCTCGATGTGGCTGGCGACCGATCCGGCGACGACGAGCTCAATCGGCCCGTCCCCGAACACCTGATACGCCAGGCTCAGATCGCCGCACTTTGCGTACGACGTTTCCGGCATGGCATGAGCGTAGCGATCCCGGGCGCTAACCGTTCCCTATTCGCGCTGGTTGGTTACGCACCGTGCACGTGCGTCGACGGGCACATGATTGGCGTTTCCGTGACCTGCCCTGGGACTTAAACTTCTGCGGTGTCCTCGGAGACCCGCTATGCCCTCAACGGGGACTTGCGCGTCGCCTATCGCACGTCGCGTGAAGGTCCTCGCGACATCGTGTTCGTCCCGAACTGGTTCACCTGCTGCGAGCACCTACCGGAGCTGCCGTCTCTTCACGGGTGGGTCGAGGCGATGACATCGCTCGGGCGGCTCATCTTCTTCGACCAGCCGGGCACAGGCGCGTCCGATCCCGTCACTCCGGCCGCGCTCCCGACGTTGGAGCAATGGGCCGACAGCATCACCACGGTGTTGGACGAGCTCGGGAGTCGCGAAGCGGTCCTCCTCGCGGTCGACGGCGCGTTCACGACAGCGGCGCTGTTCGCAGCAACACATCCGTCCCGCACAACCGCGCTGGTCGTGCTCGAGGGCTACTCGGGCACCGAGGGAGCAACGCCCGACGATGTCAGGGCTGCCATGCTCGCCATGTGGGGCACGGGGGAGATACAGCATGCGAGCAACCCGGACATGCCGTGGAACGCAGAGATTCGGGCAGCATGGGCGCGACACGAACGCCTGGCGGCGAGCCCAGCGGCCGTATCCCTCGTGCTGCATCTCGCGACCGAATTGGACGTGCGGGCGATCCTCCCGACAATCCGCGTGCCAACCCTCGTCCTCCATCACACCGACGACCAGCTGATCCTGCCCGAGTGGGGCAGGGACGTCGCCGACCACATCCCAGGTGCGAAGTATGTCGAAATCCCCGGGCGCAACGTGTATCACTTCGTCGAACCGTGGCGCGAGTCTTTCCAGGAGATCGCCCAGTTCCTCACCGGACAACAGCCCGAGGTGGTCGATGACCGAGTTCTCGCGACGGTGTTGTTCACCGACATCGTGGACTCGACGCGACGCGACGCGGAGATCGGCGACCGGGACTGGCACGCGTTGCTCGACGCGCACGACGCCGTCGTGCGGTCACAGCTGTCTCGGTTTCGAGGTCGCGAGGTGAGCACATCGGGTGACGGTTTTCTTGCGATGTTCGACGGCCCTCAGCGAGCGATCCGGCGCGCCATGGCAATTCGTGACGCGGTGCAGGCGCTCGGCATCGAGGTGCGTGCCGGTTTACACACCGGCGAATGCGAAGTCCGCGGCGACGACATCGGCGGGATCGGCGTGCACATCGGTGCGCGCGTGAGCGCATTGGCGGGCCCGAACGACGTGCTCGTGTCCAGCACGCTGCGCGACCTCGTGATCGGATCAGGACTCGAATTCGAGGACCACGGCACTCACGAACTCAAAGGCGTGCCGGGCGAATGGCGCCTCTTCGTCGTCGCCTCTGCGTCAAACCGTTGAGCCGCTGTCAGAATGGCGGTGGCTCATCGTCGCTGTCGTCCGGTGGGGCGGGACCGAAGTAGGCCGCCTGACGTTGTCGGCTCTCGGCTTGCCGGGCCTGCTGGTTTTGTCGGCGTTCGGTGGCGGTGCGGTGGGCGCGGTTTTGGGCGCGGGTGCGCCGCCGTTTGGGCATCATCGCGGTTCGGTCGCCACAGTATTCGAGCGGAAGGTCAGCCTCCGGTGCCGGCACCCCGCCCGTTGAGAGACACAAACTCGGAAACAGCAGCGCGCTACCCGGTGTGGTGACATAGGTTCGCCCCGACGGCGAGGTCAAAATCAGCGTCCCATCGGGCAACTGCTGATCACGCCACCCCCAGAACGTTTTCACCAAGTGATGAGTGCGGCAATAGCACTTCAAATTCGACGCATGCGTGGGCCCGCCATCGGCGTACGGGATCGTATGGTCGAGGTCGCATTCAAGCGCCGGCCGGTCGCAGCCGGGCCAGCGGCAGGTCAAATCCCGGCAGCGCACAAAATCCGCCAACGCTTTCGAGGGCACGTATCCCCGCTCAGCCGGCGAATCGCCCGGATGCACCAGCGCCACTAACTTGGCCGACTTGGCCAGCTCCGCAACCAGTTCAGGTGCGATAAGTCCATCGGCGCTTACCTCGGATGCCGGTGCCGCACCGCCGCCGTCGAGCGTGGCGTGCTCGGCGATCACATGAATCACCACCGGCGTCGCGGCAGGCCGCGTCCCGGCCGCGCAGTCGGGGCGCCCACAGCGACAGCCCAGCCGATCAGCCCCGGCCGCCAACGCCCCCAGCGCATCAGCGCGGCGCTGCTCACGACCGCGCGGATCATGCTCACATACCGTGGCCGCCCACGCATCCAACCGCTTCTCGAGAGCATGCGCGTCAGGGGTGAGCAGGCTGCCGTGGATCTCAGACATGCCGCCTCCGAGATCCCCGATCCACACGTGCCGGTCCTCCTGGCGTTCCTTGCGCCGCCGCACCGCATCCGCATCGGCATTAGCCACGATCTTGTCGACCTGCCCGCCCAGCCGCCCCTGCGTCAGCGACGGCCAGCGCGCCACCTTGACGGCCAGCTCGGAATCCACCGCCGCCAGCACGTCGCGGTCGGTGACCAAATCGGTGCGATACACCATCGTCTGAAACATCCGATAGTCGATATCGCCGGCCTTGAACACTTCGGCCACCTTGGGCAGCCGCTCGCGCATGGCACGCGCATACCGCAGCCGGCTACCGGCCAGCCCCTGACTAATCCGCAACGCCGCGGCCAGCTCAGCAGTCACCGCCTCCACGGTGTCAACCGCCCACGCCTCGGTATCCGAACAGCGCGACAACCGATAGGCAAACAAGTCCCCGATCGCGGCCAGCTGCGCAGCCGCCGCGCGATTCTCCGCCCGCCACGACGAGCAGATCCGATCCACCAGGGCAGCCGACTCCGGCGTGGTCGACGGATACCGCCGCTCGAACAACTCATCAAACCGGGCTATCACCTCGGGCCGCGGCTGAACGTCGGACACCTGATCGAACATATGTGCGATTATGCCACGGGTCTCCGACATGATTCCGCCAGAGCCGCCCGGCTAACTCAGTGCCCCGGACTTGTGTCAGCGCTCAGATACTCGGCGACGAAATCCGTTATGCGGCAGTGCCATTCACTGCACCGCCGCACCATGTAGTGGCCCGCACCCTCGACGCCCGCCCATTGTGCATCAAGCCCGCGTTGGCGAGCCCGCAACGTCTGGGTGCGTGAACTGCCCGGATCGGTCCAGGTATCCGCGGTGCCGTGCACGACCAGCAGCCGCGTGGGCGAAGAAATCAGGTCACCGTCGCCGCCCACCCACCACGGCGCAAGCGCGACTACCGCGCCGACGTCGGCACTGGCAGACAGCTGCGCGGCGACCCGGGCCCCCATTGAATGACCCACCAACACAATGTTTTTCGGCTCAAACCGCTGCCGGACATCGTCGAGCACCGTCTTAGCGTCGGCCACCGCATCCAAACGCGGGCTATTCCATCCCCGGCGGCGGTACTGGACGCGCCGCACGTCGACGTCGGGACCCAGCTGGCGCCGCAACGCGCCGGCGACCAACACCATCCGGAGATTGGCCCAATGCCACCATCGGGAAGCCCGGTCGCTGCGCACCTTGCCGCCTGGCAGGACTAACACGCACGCGCGAGGTTTCACACAATTGATTCGGAGCCGACGTCGACAAGGTCCGAAACCCGGGGCCTACGTCTGCTCGTAAGTGCCGTAGATGTAGGCCCGCGCGATCGCGTGCTGGAAGAGATTGAATCCCAGGAAAGCGGGGCTGGCGTCCTCGCTGAGATCGAGCTTTTCGACGTCGACCGCATGCACTGCGACGTAGTAGCGGTGCGCGCCGTGGCCGGGAGGCGGCGCGGCGCCGACGTAGCGGCGCATGCCGGCGTCGTTGACCAGCTGCAGGGCGCCGCCGGGTAGCTCGCGACCGTCGCCCGCGTCATCGGGCAACTCGGTGACGTCGGCGGGCAGGTTGGCCACCGCCCAGTGCCAGAACCCGGACAGCGTCGGGGCGTCGGGGTCGTAGACGGTGACCGTGAAGCTGCGGGTCTCCTCGGGAAATCCAGACCAGCTCAGTTGCGGGCTGACGTCTTGTCCACCCGCGCCCATGATCCCGCTGATCTGCGGTGTGGCGAGCGGCTGGCCGTTGGTAATCGAGTTCGAGTTCAGGCTGAACAACGGCAGCTTGGGCAGCGCGTCATACGGGTCGGTCGGCAAGCTCATGGAAGATCCTCTCGTGACTTGATGTTTTTTCCGAACTTGATTTTCTCCGCTAGCAATGTGTCAGGAAGTGAGTCAGCACGTCGGTGCCGAACCGCAACGCGTCGATGGGTACCCGCTCGTCGACGCCATGGAACAGAGAAGAAAAATCCAATTCCGCGGGCAACCGCAGCGGACTGAAGCCGAAGCAGCGAATACCCAAGCGCGCAAAGGCTTTCGCATCAGTGCCACCGGAAAGCATGTAGGGCACCGTCCGGCCGTCCGGATCGACCGCCAGCACCGCGGCGTTCATGGCATCGACTAGATCCCCGTCGAAGCTGGTCTGATACGACGGCAAGTCCCTGATCCACTCCCGAGTCACGTCGGGGCCGATCAACCCGTCGATTTCGGCCTCGAACGCCTCCTGCCGACCGGGCAGGACGCGGCAGTCCACCACCGCTTCCGCGGTTGCCGGGACGACATTGGCCTTGTACCCGGCCTTGAGCATCGTCGGGTTTGCGGTGTCGCGCAGTACCGCATTCAGCATGCGGGCCATCGGGCCAAGTTTTTCGATCACCCCCTCCAAATCGGAAGACTCGGTGTCGAACGTCAGGCCCGTCTCCTCGTTGATGGCAGCCAGGAAGTCGACGACGGTCTCGGTTAGCACGAGCGGAAACTGGTGCCGGCCCACTCGGGCGACCGCCTCAGCCAGCGCGGTGACCGCATTCTGGTCGTTCACCATCGAGCCGTGCCCAGCCCGGCCCCGAGTGGTCAACCGTATCCATTGGATGCCCTTTTCGGCCGTCTCGATCAGATACAGGCGGCGCTCACTGCCGTCGGGGCGGGGCACCGTCAGCGAAAAGCCGCCGACTTCACCAATCGCCTCGGTGACACCGTCGAACAGATCGGGCCGATTGTCGACCAGCCACTGCGCCCCGTAATGACCGCCGTGCTCTTCGTCGGCAACGAACGCAAACACCAAGTCACGCGGTGGCACGATGCCGGCCCGCTTGAACTGGCGAGCGACCACGATCATCATGCCGACCATGTCCTTCATGTCGACCGCGCCGCGACCCCAGACATAGTCATCTTCGATTGCTCCGGAAAACGGGTGCACACTCCAGTCGGCCGGTTCGGCCGGCACCACGTCGAGATGCCCGTGGATCAGCAGCGCGCCACGCGAGCGGTCCGCGCCCTTGAGGCGGGCGAACACGTTGCCCCGGCCCGGTGCGCCGGATTCGAGATATTCCGGCTGGTAGCCGACCTCCGCGAGCTGTTCGGCGACCCATTGCGCGCATTCTGCCTCGCCTTGCGTGGTCTCGGGATCGCCGGTGTTGGTGGTATCGAACCGGATCAACCTGCTGACAACTTCGACCACGTCATCGCCGGGGTTGTTGGGAATCTCGGTCTCACCGGTCACAACCACCTTTCCTACCACTGCAGGGGCCGGTGGGCTCGGGGGCAGAGCCGAGAGCTGGGTTGGGCCCGCGCGGGCCAATCCGATAGCCTTAGCTGCCAACTCTCGTTTGGTCTTGTCCGAGTGGCGGAATGGCAGACGCGCTAGCTTGAGGTGCTAGTGCCCTACTAATGGGCGTGGGGGTTCAAGTCCCCCCTCGGACACCCAATGCAAAAACATATCGGCCCAGCTAGACAGCAGCTTTCCTGCGATTGCGGCGACGGTCGGCAGGTGCTTTGGACACGCTTTGGACACAATCTGCGATCTTCGCGTCGAGATTGACGGCAACCGCATCAAGGTCACTGTCGAAGAGATCGGCATAGATCCTCAACGTGATGCTGGGATCTTTGTGGCCGAGCATCCGAGACACCGCAAGGACATTCGCGCCCGAACTGACCGCCAGACTCGCGCAGGTGTGCCGCAGATCGTGCGGCGTAATTGTCTGCACCTGGGCGCGCTCGACCGCCCGATTGAACCACCCCGTTGAGTCATAGCTCGGGCGTTTCAGATACCCGCCGCCGCGCGCTGGGAACAGCAGATCGCCCGTCGAGCGGCCCTCGCACCGTACCGCCAGCCGAGACAGCACCGACGCCGCTACCGGCACAGCCCGATTCTCCTTGCCCTTCGTCTGCCCGACCTCGAAGTCCTGCCCGACCTGGACAGCGTTGCGGTGGACCGAGATACGACGTTTCAGGAACTCGACGTCAGCGACGGTCAGCGCGATCGCCTCACCCCATCGCAACCCGGTGAATGCCAGGATCAGCACCAGGTCGGCGTGACGGCCAGACTCCTCGGCCAACCGGCACACATCCTCCTCGGTGAGATACACGTGGCGTTTCGGTGACTTTTTCGGCTTCTCGCCGCGTTTGAACCGACGTGCCGGATTGAAAGCCAGTGCGCGGCGCTCGACCGCGTCGTCGAGGATGCCCGCCAGGATGCCGACCGCGCGGTTGACCACTGTGGCGCTCGACCCTTTGCGGGTGATGGACGCGGCCCACGCCTTCACGTCCAAGCTGTCCACCTTGTTCACCGGGACGCCGGCCCACTTGGGTCCGACGTGCTTGCCGTAGGCGTACAAGATGGTGCGGTAGTAGGACGGCGACAGTGTCTGCTCCTGCCGGGCCAACCATGCGACCGACAGATCGCCGACGGTGACCCGGCCGCGCGCCGGTGACACATAGGCGCCCTCGGCCTTGGAGGTTTCGACCTTTGACGCCCACACCGCCGCGTCACGCTTCGTGGTGAATCCCCGCTTGCGGCTGGTGATTCCGTTCGGCTGGCGGTAACGGACCTCCCACAGTTCCCCGCCCGCTGTCTGGTAGCGCTTAATCGTCGCCATCGGCGGCCCCCATTTCCACTAACCGGCGCTCCCGCTCCCACTGCGGCAGCGCGTGGTCGATAAACGAGCCGAGCGTTCCTCTGACGAGCGGCGCGGTCGCCCTCAACCAGCCCCACACCACCGTTGCGGTGATGGGCTTATGCCATCCCGTGATGCGTACCAGCTCGTCATGGGCAACCGTGGCGACTTCGGGCATGAGCAGGCTGCCCGGCGACACGCCGAGCGCGATCGCGAACGCCATCAGGTCGTCAACATCGACTCGGCGTTCGCCAGCCTCGATTCTCCGAATGCCGAGCGGAGGTATAGGGCGACCCAGGATCTCCAGCTGTGAGGACAGCTCGGTTACCGGTATCCGTTTTGCCTCACGGATCCGCGCAATGTTGGACCGAACAGTTTCGCCCGACGCTCCCAACGGTCGGCCTGTGGACTTCGACTCACCTTCCATTCGGCAATCGTAAGTGATCAAGACTGATAAGTCACGTGGTCAAGTTTGACAATATCGGGAAGATGCTCCAATCTGATAATTGCAGTTATCAAAACTGATCACCCTGGCAGGATAGGAGGCTCAAATGGAGGATCTGCCGCTCCTGATGACTACCGTCGAGGTGGCGGACTTCATCAGAGCGAGTAAGGCGTCGCTTGATCAGGACCGGTATCTACAGCGCGGCTTGCCGTATGTGCGCATTGGGAGGCGCATCCGCTACCGGCGTGAGGATGTCCTGAACTACCTGGCCGCCAACTCATTTGGCGGAGGCGACGCCGCATAATGCCCCCGATCGACGATCTACTAAGCGAAGCCGCCGCGAAGTTGGCGGTTTTGCTGAAACCGACCCGGCGCGAGGCCGGTGTCCCGTGAGCCGGAAAAACAAGGCTCAACCTCTCTACTGCCGGGACTGCGGCCAACGACTGAGAAGCCCCAAGACAATCCAGCGCGGCCTGTGCGGTAGCTGCTGGCGCGCACACCAGGTGGTGAACACATGAGCACCGCGAATTTGGGGCCGCCTGAAAGGGAAAAACCCGGCGACCACCACGACGCCGGGCATTCCCGCAAAACTCATCAAAACCTTCAGGCAGGCCCAGCCTATCGGCAGCAAGGAAAACGAAACGGCCCAAAAACATGATTTTACCTTGCTATCGGTGCCGGCGTAGACGTGCCGGCCTACATCAAACACGACGACGCCACCGACACGGCTTCGTGGCTTTTGCGCGTGTGTCGCTGACAGCGGGCGCTGGGGACGCGTCGCATAGCGTGGAGCAATTCGATGGCTAGGGCTTTTCTGAAATGCGTGATGTCCGGGCGGACACGATACGAATTTGCGCGGTCTGACAGGCGTCGGCGAGCGGCGCCGGCGGGAACACGCGACTGCGTCGACTGGCGGTGAGGGCGATATGCAACGGCTAGCCAATTTGGTGGTGCGGTGGCCCTGGGTAGTAATAGGGCTCTGGGTCGCGACTGCGGTCGCCTTACCACTGACATTCCCATCCCTCGAGGAGATGGCCCAGAAGCATCCGCTCGCCATCTTGCCCAGCGATGCACCATCGAGCGTCACCGCTCGAAAGATGACCGAGGCGTTTCACGAATCGGGCTCGGAAGACCTTCTGTTGGTGGTCCTGACCGACGACAAGGGGCTTGGCCCCGCCGACGAAGCCGCTTACCGCAAACTGGTGGACGCGCTGCGC
>DATIOT010000004.1:0-2836 GCA_035472875.1 Mycobacterium sp. | reverse complement strand
GGTCGCTCCGCCGGTAACCAGGATCCGCCGGCCTTGCAGCGGTGGTGTCGCATCTGACATGGCGAAGACGCTATCTGGCGGCCGTTTCTGCCATTACACCGCCGTCGTGATGGGTCGGTCAGGCGCGCACCGCGACCGTGGACAGGAGGTCAGCGAGCCGATCCGGCTGATCCACCATCGAGAACGTCCGCGCTCCCTCGATGACCTCCAGCCGGGCATTCGGGATGGTCGCGGCCAGTCGTTCGCCATCCCCGAGCTCAAAGAACGTGTCGTCATCCGACCATGCGATGAGCGCGGGCTTGTCGAACTCAGGAAGCCGGGCCGCGACGCCTGTGGTGACTTCGGTGCGCAGCGAAAGCGTGAACTGCCGCAGATCCTCAGCGACCGCCGGGTTGGAAAGCACCGGGCGCACCCAGATCTCGGTGAGATCGTCGATATTGCGATGCGCCAGGCCGTCAAACGCGCGCTTGCGCGCGACTGGCGCTCGCATGGATTGAATGGCCGTTCGGAACAGGGTCTTCGACTTGGCTGCCAGGATCACCGGCTTGAGAATCGGTGGTGGAAAGTGTTCGAACGCATCGCAACTGGTCAGCACAAGAGCACCGAGTCGCTCTCGATGGTGTACCGCGACGAGTTGTGTGACGACCCCGCCGGTGTCGTTACCGACCAGCACGACGTCCTCGAGGTCGAGGGCGGCAAGTACTTGAGCGACTATTCCGGCGACGCCGGCGATAGTGCGGTCGGCGCCAGGACGCAAGGGCTCCGGATGCGCGCCGAGCGGCCAGGTGGGAGCGATGCACCGCAGGCCGAGACCGGCGAGTCGCTCGCTGACCTGACGCCACAGCTCGCCGCCCATCATGTACCCGTGCACGAATACGACTGGCCTGCCGTTTTCGGGTCCAGTTGCTTCGTAATGGATGGTTCCGGCATTGCTGTCGATCGTCGGCATAGGTCACTCCTACTTCGAGATATATTTACAAACAGGCTGTCTGTTCGTAAGTTACCAACAGGTTGTATGGAAATCAAGAGACGGACTCAGGAAGAGCGCTCGGCGGCGACCCGCGATGCGTTGATCTCGGCTGCTCGCAAGCTGTGGGGCCTACGGAGTTACGCGGAGGTCGGGACGCCGGAGATAGCCGCGGTCGCGGGGGTCACGCGAGGGGCGATGTACCACCAATTCGCAGATAAGGCAGCGCTTTTCCGCGAGGTCGTCGAGGTGGTGGAGCAGGATGTGATGGCCCGGATGGCCACCATGGTGGCCTCGTCGGGTGGAACGTCACCGGCGGACGCGATCCGGGCCGCGGTCGACGCCTGGCTCGAGGTCTCTGGCGATCCAGAGGTCCGTCAGCTGATCCTGCTGGATGCGCCCAGCGTGCTGGGCTGGGCGGCCTTCCGGGATGTCGCCCAGCGGTACAGCCTGGGCATGACCGAACAGCTGCTCACCGAGGCGATCCGGGCGGGCCAGCTGGCTCGTCAACCAACACGACCGCTGGCCCACGTGCTAATCGGCGCACTCGACGAGGCAGCCATGGCGATCGCCACCGCGGAAGACCCGAAACGCGCGCGACGGGAGACCAGGCAGGTGCTGCATCGGCTCATCGACGCGATGCTGGACCGACCGTGATGGTCACGAGCCTTGGGAGGTGACCGGTCGCCAGCCCAGATCTCCTGCGCGGCGAGCCCGCTACACCGAAGCATCAGTGGCTGCCGCTCGCGGCGCTGGCCGCAGCAGACGCGGCAGTCGTATGTTTTCTGGGCTTCTCGTTACCCGGGTGCGAAAGCGCCGAGGGGTGAGACGATATTCCTCGTGACGGACGGCTGGGGCATTCCGGCGCAGGGCGAAAGTACCCAAAGCGAGCTTGGCGCATCAATCGACGAGCTGGTCGATCGCGCCGTGTCCGCGATCAACAGTGGTGACCCGGCGACGGCGACGGCGTTGGCCGGTCGGGTGCTTGCCATCGACCATGGGAATGCCGACGCCGAGGACTTGCTGTCGGCCGCTCCCGCAGCCGACGGGGAGATACGGCGGCTGACGATTCTGTTCGCCGACGTGGTCGATTCAACTGTGTTGTCGACCCGCGTGGAGCCGGAGATTTATCGGCTGGTGGTTGGGCGCTACCGGGACATCGTTTCGCGCACGGTTGACCGCTATGAGGGCCACATCGGCTCCACTAAGGGCGACGGATTGTTAGCGGTGTTCGGTCACCCGATTGCACACGAGAACGACGTCCGGCGGGCGGTTCACGCGGGACTGGAGATCACACGGGAGGTCAGTCGATTCAGCGAGCAGACAGAGCACAGTTTCGGGATCGAGATCGCGGTGCGCGTCGGCGTGCACCGCGGGCTGGTGTACCTGGACAGGGCACAAGACGACGTGTACGGGTTGGCGGCGAACTTGGCCGCCCGCCTGTCGGGGCTCGCAACACCGAATTCGGTGGTCGTTTCTAATCCGGTTGCAGCACTGGTGCGCAACGATTTCGAGCTTGAAGAGCGGCCCGCCGCCCCGGTGAAGGGCGTGGCAGAGTTGATCACTCACCACCGCGTTGACAGCGAACGTATTGAGCGGCCCGGGGCAGTGCATGGTCCGTTGGTGGGCCGAAAGCGTGAGCTAGCGCAGCTGCACACCGACTGGACGGGAGCCCAAACCGGCACGCTCACCACTGCCGGGTTGTTCTTCTCCGGGGAACCGGGCGTCGGCAAGAGCCGGTTAGCGGCGGAAGCCGCCGATCTGGTCAGGCGCTCGGGCGCTGTAGTACTGGAGCTGGCCGGGTCGCCCTTCCACACCCACGTGGGATTGCACCCGGTCCGCGCGCTGTTGGAGCGACGGTGCGGCATA
>DATIOT010000003.1:0-5158 GCA_035472875.1 Mycobacterium sp. | reverse complement strand
CACACGGTGACCTCCAGGAACTTCTCGGTGCCCTTGCGGGTGTGCACCGTCGCCAGCCCGTCGTACTTGTTGAGGCTGGTGTTGATCAGCGTCAAGTCGTCGGCCAGCGTGATCCCATAGTCCTTGAACGCGTCGCTGGTGTTGAACTGATTCCGCAGCAGGCCGACGACCGCCTGCTTAAGAACTTGAACGTTGACGGACGGTGGCGGCGGTGGCGGGGTGGTCCACCAGTGGCCGGCCACCACGACCGATATGGCGAAGGCCGCACGGCGGCGACCAGGACCGTCTGCACCAGGCGAATGATGTTGGCAGTGCTCATGTTTCGGTATCCGTTCTCGGGGAGTTGAGCAGGGCGTTAGGCCAGCGGGCCGTACAGGGTCACGTTGAAAAGTGGGACCGCGACGTGCTGCCAGACCGGAGTCCTACGCTACGAACCATGTGGGGAACAGCATGACGGGGCTGAAATACGTTCTTAGCGTGCGGTCAGATCGCCAGCCGACGCTACGGCGTCGCGGTCGGATTTAGGATGTCGCTGAGCGAATAAGCATGTGCGTGGGCGTCGCCGCTGGTGGTGACGGAACCGTCGCAACCGTACATATGGTCACCGACGTAGCCGCCGAAGCCGTTTTTCGCGTTGACGCTGCCGCCTGCTGAATACAGCGTGTCTCCGTTCTCGGGGTGGTAATTCGACACCCTGGGCGGCTTGTCGTGGTGGGGTGACGATCCAGGCTTTCCAGACGGCTGCTTCGATCTCCTGCTCGCTGTAGCCGGGTGACGAGTAAGCCGGTGAAGCCAAACCAATGGTGGCGGTCATGATGGCTGCTGGGATCAGAACTGCGCGGGACAACACCGCTACCCGACCTCCTTGTTGAATGACGCAGCACGACTCAAGGGCAGGTCAGATGTTCCTTGTCCCGCTTGGCGCGTGACAACGCATCAGGGCGAACTCACAGCGAGACGTCTAGTAATTATCTTTGTACCAACGGCTGTGGATCAGGCGCCGCCTTTCTCAAAGTTGGCGGGGTGCGGCGGGCGCCGACCCTCGCCCGGCGCCGCGCACCGCACATTCACCGCGCCGGGTACGCCGCCGGAAGCGGCGCGATGCCCGTTTGCCGGGTGTTGGGGGGTTTACGATCGACCCACCGTCTACAGATCCGAGTTAGCCATCAATCGCATACGACGCCTCATCACAGCATTCGCTACGGCGGCGGCCATCGGCGGCCTGGTCGGTTCCCCGGCCGCACTCGCCGACGATGATCCGCCACCACCTCCGCCGCTGGCACCCGCACCGGCTCCTGCGGATGTTCCCCAGATACCGAGGGAACAGCAGTGCCCGTGGCCCGGGTGGCAGACGTGGATGCAGTGTGACTATGAGATTCCCCCCGGAACCCCGGACGGGCCGTAAAGACCTGAGCCGACCACCAGCGTGATGACGGTCTAACCGCTGGGTTACGCCGTCAAGTCGAGCGACACCACACCCAACGGGGCGAGAACATTTGTGTTGTAACGACTTTCAGCTCGAGCGACGACTTGGTTTTTCCCGAAGCTGTCGGCGGTCGCGTTTTCGGACCACTGCACATCGACGCCGCGCGTGTCGGTGTCCAGCGCAACGGAATCCACTGCCAACACATGGCCGACACCGGCGGCCTGCGCGAGGGACGTGGTTACCGGCACCCCGAACAGCCGGCGGGTGGCCGGGTCATACGGAAGCCCTTGGTGCTCAATGGAATTGGTCGATGACAGGGCGAGCTCGACGCCCTCCTGCGGCGGCCTGTCGCTCCAACAGCTTTCGTCCCACATGCCGGCCGCAGCCGTATCGGCCTCGATGAAATCGACGGGCCGACCAAATGCGTCGGAGCGCACCGGCACCCGCACCCGCCGCGTCTCTCGGAAGCTCTACCTCGTGGTGGGAAGAAGTTACTAGACGTTAACGTTCACTACTTTAAATGCATTCGGCCAGCGACAGACGGAAGGTCCCGAGGGCATCGGCAACACCGAGTTGGGCCGCCACTGTGATCGCTTGCGCCGGCCAGCCGGCAACGATCATCTCCATCATCGCTGCCGGCGCGGGCAACAGCCGGTGATGGAACCGGAGCAGGTGGTGACGCATCAACTCGACAGCGCGGGCCAGCTTGACGGGTGGCACCTTGGCGGGCCTCGACATCCCTCACCTCCACGGATCGATGGTCAGTAGCGCGTCGCGACCGCGAGGTCTCGGCTGTTCTGAGCGGACATCAGGCGGTGGCTGACCGAACGCAGAAACAGCGGCACCGCATCGGAGTAGCACAACTCGTAGTAGGCGCGTTGGTTACATCGTCAGCGCGCAAGTCACATGAACCGGTCCGAGCACAGCGCCGCCGGTCTCAGCGCGCACTCACTGTGCGACACCTGCCGCGACGTCACCCAGGACACCGCCTTGACATTGCGTCACCTAGGGTTCTCGTACTAGCGCAGCGCGCTCGCGAGAGCCCTAGCGCGCGCCCAACCCAACCACACCACCACCGCGCCGGCTAACAATTTCGTTTTTTTGCCAGCGGGCGCGCGCCGACTCCTGCGTAAGGAGGAGCACGTCAAAAACGGTGAAGTGCTGCCAGCGCCGCGCGGCCATATGCTCCGCATGCGCGACATCGAGAGCATCGACGCCGATCTGCGAGGCGCGTGGCTCGCCACTTGAACTGCTGCTCAGCGAGCACCGTGGACATAGAAGAGCTGCTCGACGAGCGAGCGGCAGCGCTCTTGCCTTTGGGCGGAAACGGAACCATCTTAGGGAGGAGCCGGGCGTGCGTGACATTGAGACCATCGACGCCGAACTACGGCTAATAGTCCGGGCGTGGCGGGTAGCTCGGGTGGTGAGCGACCGGATACCTAGTGCTGCGCATATAGACGAGCTGCTGGACGAGCGAGCCGCGGCGCTCGAGCGAGAGGGGTTTTTTTCATCTCTAAGCTCCCTAAGCCGCGCGGCGGCGAGCAGCCCCGGTTCCCGGAGGTAATCAGGAACCGAGGCCGTCGCCCCTTACCCGGCGCGCCAAGCGGGGCACTGCACTTGGGGTGCGGGTACGGCGCTCGGACAGACTTTTGCACCCCTACCCCCTCGCCGAGCGCCTCCGCTCCTGAGGGGGCATTCAGCTCGGGTGTTCGAGTTCTATTCGGGCCTGGTCGATTTGGTCGTATGCGTAGGTCGCCATCGCGGCGGTCGTCATTACCTCGCCCGCACGCGCCAGCGCGTCATACGCCGGCTTGCCGAGGACCTCGCGCAGGTGGTCGATCGTGGTGCTCAGCTCGGGTTCGATCGCTGCGGTCATGGTGCTGACGGCGAACCCGGCGATGGTGGCCGCCGGCTCATAGCGCCCGCGCCGGTCGAAAATGCCTACGAGGACAGCCAGCTCGCCGCGGATCAAGGTGGTGTTGCCCGCGTTGTGGTAGTTGCGGATCACCAGCGTGACCTGATCGAGCGCGGCCAACGGCTCGCCGTGTAAGGCCTCGAGGCGGGACAGCTGGCCGACCAGGAGAGTCTCGGTGAAGCGGTTGCCGCTGTCTCGGGCGATCGCCTTACCCCGGCGCATGGCCTCGAGCGCTCCGGCGGGATCGGCGTTGCGGAAAGCGTAGCCGTGGGCCCAAAGCGCGAACGAGAGCGCAAAGGGGTTGCGGGTGGCTTCGGCGGCGTCGATCAGCCCGTCCGCGGCGGCCCTCGCCTCGTCACCGCAACCGGCTATCGCTAGTGCGACGGTCAGGCATCCCCTGGTGAGTGAATGCGTGTCGCGACCGCGTACGAGCTGGGCGCGGCACCACTCAACCCACCGATCGGGCTGGCCGATGGTCAGATACGCCGGGCCAAGCACGCCCCCGGCACCGAACGGCAATTCCTCGCGGGCACTGCCGATCACCAGCTGGCCGGCGTCACAGTAGCGGACAGACTCCTCGATCCGTCCAGGCATGTAGCACCCCGACGCCAACACGTACAGGAACGCGAGCCTGGGATGGTCGACGGCCTGGGCGGCCTCGATGAGCTCTTCGGCCCAGGCTATCGGCTCGTAGTTGTCGACCCACAGGCCGAGGAATGTCGCGTACGTGGCGATGGCGGCGGCGACGTCGAGGTCGATATGGTCGGCGGCCCAGCGGAATGCGGTGCGCAGGTTGGCCAGCTCGACGGCGAACCACTCGTAGGCCTCCCGCTGCCGGGGACCGTCCCACAGGGCCATGATGTCGGTTTCACGCCCGGCGAAGTGGCGGGCATGCGCCGCCCGGGCCTCGGCGGCAGTTCCGCGGCCGACGAGTTGCTCTTCGGCGAACTGGCGGATCGTTTCCAGCATCGAAAACCGGGTCCGCCCCGCTGACCGGTCGGCGACCAGCAGTGACTTGCGCACCAGCGCATCGAGCAGATCCAGGGTGGCGAAGTCGTCTGGGACGTCTGGGAATCCCGCTACGGCGCAGGCGCTTTGCAGGTCGAATCCCCCGGCGAACACCGAACACCGCTCCAGCAGCGGTTTCTCCGCGTCATCGAGGTGGTCGTAGGACCACGCCACCGCGTGGCGCAGCGTTTGGTGGCGTGACAGGCCGCGCCGGGAGCCGACCAGCAGCCGGAACCGCTGATCGAGACGATCACGCACCTCGCTGGCGGTCATCGACGCCATCCGCGAGGCCGCCAACTCGATAGCCAACGGGATGCCGTCGAGTCTGCGGCAGATTTCCACCACAGCGTCCGCCTCGCCGGGCTGGGCCAGCGAGAAGTCCGACACCACACTTTGGGCACGGTCGACGAAAAGGTTCACGGCGGCGGATTCGGTTCCGGAGTTGACGTCGAGCGACGGGACACGCCATAACTGTTCGTCGCTGACCCCCACTCCCTCGCGGCTGGTCGCCAGAATCGTGACGGTCGGCGCGACGGCCAGGATCGCCTCAACCAGATCCGCGACACTGTCGACAACGTGCTCGCAGTTGTCGAACACCAGCAGCCGGACTCTCCCCTCCAACGCGGCCGCGACACTGTTAGCCACGCTCTTCCCCGGCTGTTGGATGATGCCCAATACCGCGGCCACCGCGTCGGGCACCGCCGCCGGATCGGCGACCGCGGCTAAGTCGAAAAACCAAACTCCATCCGGGAATTCATCGGCCAGCCGCGCAGCAACCTCCAGCGCCAGGCGGGTCTTACCAACACCAC
>DATIOT010000002.1:0-20281 GCA_035472875.1 Mycobacterium sp. | reverse complement strand
GGGGTAGAGTGCATGAAATTTGCTTTCGTCGCCGCCGGTAACACCCCGCTTGATCATGTTGGCTATGCGCAGATGACCGAGCTTGCCGCTGGCGAAGTTCGGCCACACCACATCCACCACCGGGTTGAGTTCTTTTTCGGTCGGTTCGTGACCGAAGGTTTGGAATAGGCAGATCTTCCACAGCGTCATGCCTTCTTCGGCGCCGCGTTTGTCTTTAGGCAGGATCGAGATGGTGCCGGTGGTGCCGCTGGAGGTGATGACCTCCAGCGGAGTCTGCTCGTCGAGGCGGTCTATCCAATCGTCGATCCCGGTGCAGCCGGTGGTATCGACGTTCGACAGGTCGTAGCTGGTGAGCTTGTCCAGCCACTTGGTCATCAGGTCGAAGCGTTTCTTGTCGACGAGTGCCGCGGGGTACGACTTGAACGCTGTATGCGAGAAAAACAGCGGCACAACGTCGTTGAACTTGTTGAGCTCTGTCACGCCGAGCCGGTCAGCCAGCTTGCGCAGCATCTCGATGCTCTGACGGTGCTCCTGAAACCGGATGGCCATGGCCTGGCGTTGCAGCTCTTCAAGCTCATCGCGGCCGATGCTGTGCATCTGGGTATAGGACTGGCCGAAGTAGCTGATCGGGTCGTTCATGAACTGGGCCACCGGCCGCGCCGGCTGCTCCGTGACTGTCATCGGGTCATCGTAGACCGAACATGCAGTAGTAAGCAATATTGCAGTCTACTGCAATTAGTGGGTCCGCGCGGCTTCCCGCTCGACCAGGGACTTCAACGTGAGCAGCTGCTTTCGCGTCATCACCAGGTCACCCAGCGCGAGAACCCGAGCGAGGGGCCGAGGGCCGCCGAACAACACGCGCACGTGCAGCCGCGAGCCGGCGCCCTCAGGCTGGACCGCGTACGTGACGGCGACGCCCTTGGACCGCAAAGTGATGTGCTCGCCGTCGACAAATGACTGCAGCGCGAACATCGTCATGAACCGCTGTCCGACTTCGAGGCGAACCAGTTCCGGGTTGCGCTCTCGGGGACTTCGGCGGCCCAGGTTGTCGAGGATGTCATAGCTGTAGGGCGCTACGCGTAGTTGGCATAACCACGAGAACACGATCGGTGGCGGCGCGGCGATGCTGATCGCGCGGTCCGCCTGAACGCCGGCGCGTGGATAGAGCGTGTCACACGGCAGCGACACCGTTCGTTCCGACGGTCGCGCTCCCCAGGCCAGGCCCAGGGTCAAGGGACGCCTGCCCGACGGGCGCTGCGTTCCATCAGCCGCGGCGCGATGGCCCGATGCAGTGGGCCGACCATGGCCCAGATCGTTCGGGCGGCGGTTTTGTGGCAGTAGTGCAGACGAGTGGTGAGTATGGCGCGCCGACCGTCCTGGCGCCGCAGCGTCAGCTGGGCGTGCATGAGCGGGCCGCCCGTCGCCAGCACGATCTCATCGTGATCCGAATGCATGATCGGCCAGCCGATTACGTGCTCAGGCGAGGAATACGGACCAAGGCGAAATCTCAGTACGTGGCGGTGGATCCAGAAGACAAGGCTGCCCAGTGCGCCCGGTTTATCCCCGAGCGCGTCGCGAAACGCCTGTTCGGCAGTGCGCAAGTCGCCGTGCAGGATTGGGACTTCGAAGACGTCCTCGTAATCGGCCGCGGTCTCGCCGGTTTGTGCCCGCGCGGCGAGCACCGCCGCCGCAATACGTTTCAGCGTCCATCGCACCGCGACGCGGTGTCCGCCGGTGCCGATGACGAGCGCGCGATAGATCTTGCCGGGTATGCCCGGGAAGTCTGCCCAGGTCAGTGCGCGCAGTCGGGTGCGTGCCGTGTCGTCGGGCTGGCCCAATTCGAACACCCACCGGTAGATCGCGAACGGGTGGCGGCCTTTCAGCGCGAATCGCTCGGGTGGTCGCGCTTCGTCCAGTACAAAACCGATCGGCACGGTGGACGGGTCGTGCGGGTCGCGGCACATCACGCGCAGCAGCGCCGACCACGTGTCTTCGCGACTCGCGTCGACAGTTATGGCATGCTCATCGATATAGGGCAATCGTTCCATATAGAAGGATCGTACTAGATCATGGCACCACCGCGGAAGCACGAAACCGATGTGATCCTCGACGCAGCGCGGGCGCTGGTGCTCGACGGCGGGCCGCGGGCGGCGAGCGTGGCAGCGATTGCGAAATCCAGCGGCGCGCCGGCCGGCACGCTGTATCACCGGTTCGGCAACCGCAACGGCATCTTGGCGGCGGCCTGGTTGCGGGCGCTGGAACGCTTTCAGGCGCGCGCGATGGCCTCGGGGACCAATCCAGCGACCGATACGCCGGCCGAGACCGCTGTCGCGATGGCTGTGGCCTGCATCAGCTTCACGCGTGAACTCCCGGAGGACGCCCGGCTGTTGTTGACGATCCGGCCCGGTGACCTGCTCGACGGCGGCCCCGATACCGCCTTCCAGGAGACGCTTGCCGCGATGAACGCGCCGCTGAATGAGCGGATTGGCACGTTGGCTCGGCAACTGTATGGAAGTAGCGATCCGAGATCCGTTGATGTCGTCGTGCGAGCGGTTGCCGACCTGCCCTACGCCGTCGTTCGACGCCACGCTCACGACGAGCCGATGCCGTCCTGGCTTGAAGCCGACGTCGCGGCGTCGGCGCGGGCGGTGCTAGAGAGCTTTGGCGAACGCGCGTAAAGAGTCCACCTGGATGGGATCCAGCGAGGGGCGAACGGTTCTGCGGGCTGCCGAGAGGTCGGCGGCCGTCACGTCGGCGGCGTCGATGGAACGGCGCATCGCGGTAAGCGCGGCCTCCCGCAGCAATGCCACGCAGTCGGCCGCGCTGTAACCGTCGAGCGCCGCGGCCACATCGTCGAGGTCGACATCGGCGCTCAGCGGGATGGATTTCCCTGCGGTGCGCAGTATTTCGCTGCGGGCGGCGGCGTCGGGCGGTTCGATGAACACCAACCGTTCCAGCCGGCCCGGGCGCAGCAGCGCAGAGTCGATCAGATCCGGTCGGTTGGTGGCGCCCAGCACCACGACGTCACGCAGCGGGTCGATACCGTCGAGTTCGGTCAGCAGTGCCGCCACCACCCGATCGGTCACACCCGAGTCGAAGCTCTGCCCGCGCCGGGGCGCCAGCGCGTCGACCTCATCGAGGAACACCAGCGACGGTGCCGAATCACGAGCCCTCCGAAACAACTCACGGACCGCCTTCTCCGAGGCGCCCACCCACTTGTCCATCAGCTCGGAGCCTTTGACGGCGTGCACGCTCAGCTGGCCGGTGCTGGCCAGCGCGCGGACCACAAAGGTCTTTCCGCAGCCGGGCGGGCCGTACAGCAGCACACCGTGCGGTGGATCGACACCCAACCGGGCGAAGGTGTCGGGATGCTGCAGCGGCCACAGCACCGCTTCGGTCAGTGCCTGTTTGGCGTCGGCCATGTCACCGACGTCGTCGAGCGTCACGTTCCCGACGGTCAGCTCCTCGCTGGCCGAGCGCGACAGCGGCCGGATGACGGTCAGCGCGCCGACCAGATCGTCTTGGTTCAGCTTCGGCGGTTGGCCGTCGGCGCTGGCCCGAGACGCTGCCCGCAGCGCCGCTTCGCGTATCAGCGCAGCCAGGTCGGCAGCGACGAAACCTGGTGTACGGGACGCAATTTCGTCGAGATTGCGCTCGCCGATAGGCACTGACTTCAGCAGCGTCTCCAGCAGCGCTTTGCGGGTGGCGGTGTCGGGAAGCGGCAAGCCCAGCTCTCGGTCGCACAGCTCGGGGGCGCGCAGCCGTGGATCGAGCTGGTCGGGTCGCGCGGAGGTGGCAATCAACGCGACGCCGTCGGTGGCCACCGCGGTGCGCAGCTCGGCGAGGATAAGGGCGGCTACCGGCTCAGCGGTGGCCGGCAGCAGGGCGTCGGCATCGGTGATCAGCAGCACGCCGCCGCCGTCGCGAATCGCCGTCACCGCCGAGGCCACAGTTTTGAGCCGGTCTTCGGCGGTCAGCGCGCCGACCTCCGGGCCGTCGAGCTCCACCAGCCTGCGGCCGGCGCACACCGCGCGGACCAGGGTCGTCTTACCTACGCCGGCCGGACCCGACACCAGCACACCCAAGTTGGTGCTGGCGCCAAGGGTTTTCAGCAGGTGCGGTTCGTCGAGGGCGAGCTTGAGCCACTCGGTGAGCTTGCCTGCCTGCGGCTGTGAGCCCTTGAGATCGTCGACATGGATCGCAGGATTCGCGACGCTAACCGGTTCTTGCCTGGGCGCGGCGGCCCCAGCGCTGCTGGGAACGCCGGCGCCCCAAGTGACGAGCGAGTTCGGCTGCACGCTGACCGGCCCCTCGGGTTCGACGCCGGTGACGGTCAGCAGTTCCGACGTCCAGCTGATCCCGACCGCCGACGCCAGCGCCTGACTGGCGGCAGACGTCGACGTACCGGGACCCAGGTCGCGGGGCAGCAGCGACACCGCGTCGCCGACGGTCATCACCTTGCCCAGCAAGGCCTGTCGCAGGGTGGGCGGTGTGATCGATTGGGTGGTCAGCGACGAGCCGCTCAGCGTCACCGACCGGGCGCCGTAGACGGTGACCGCGCTGACGATCACCCCCGTGCCCTCGCGCAGCCCGGCGTTGGACAGCGTCACGTCGTCGAGCAGCACGATGCTGACCGGGGTGTCCTGATCGGCCAGGCCCGCCACCGCCGCCGTGGTCCGCGACCCGGTCAGCGATACCGCATCCCACTCCCGGATGCCAAGGGCGGCAACCGCGTTCGGGTGTAGCCGGATGACGCCGCGGCGCGAGTCGACGGCTGACGTGTTCAGCCGCGCGGTGAGTGTGAGTTGACGGGCCGCGCCGCCGGGCTTCATCGCGGCCGCCCGCCCGGCTTGCGCAGTCCCAGCCGCGCCATCGACCGGCGGTTCGGGTGCGCCTGGCGGATCGCGCGCCGCGCAGCGCGTCGTTGCTTGGGTTCGTCGTCCCATGCCTCGGGGTGTGCGGCCAGCCAGCGTTGGTTGCGTACCGCGAACGGGATGTGGCACAGGTAGGCGATGATGATCACCCAGATCAACATGTAGGGGGCCAGCACTGCGGCCGCCGCGAAGATCGCCAGCACCGCCAGCAGCACGGCTGCCAGGTTCGGTGGCACCGACACTGCGTGCATCTTCTTCATCGGGATCTTGCTGACCATGAGCATCGACGTCCCGGTCACCCAGATGCAGAGGAAAATCGGCGAGGTCCACCAGCCCTCTCCGAACTGCAGTTTGAGCCCGATAAGACCGATTATCGAGACCGCGCCTGCCGGCGCGGGCATCCCGACGAAGAATTCGTGCGCATAGGCAGGCTGGGTCCCGTCGTCTTGCAGCGTGTTGTACCTGGCCAGCCGCAAGACGACGCACACCGCGTACAGCAGTACCACGACCCAACCGGCCGGTGACGTCGACAGCATCGTCACGTAGAGCACGATCGCGGGTGTCACCCCGAAGTTCACCGCGTCGGCAAGCGAGTCGATTTCCGCGCCCATCGGCGACTGGGCGTCCAGGATGCGGGCTACCCGGCCATCCAGTCCGTCCAGGATGGCGGCCGCGGCGATCAGTGCCATCGCGGCCTTCGGTTGGTGCTCGAGGGCAAACCTGATCGAGGTCAACCCCGCACAGATGGACAGCACCGTCATCGCGCTGGGCAGGATCTGCAGGTTTACCGCCCGCCTGGCCCGGGGTCTGCTGATCACGGCAGTTCCGCCAGCACGGTCTCGCCGGCGACCGCGCGCTGCCCCACCTTGACGAGCGGCTCCGCGCCCGGCGGCAGGTAGGTGTCCAGCCGGGAGCCGAACCGGATCAGGCCGTAGGTGTCGCCGATCGACAGCGTGTCCCCGACGTGTGCGTCGCACACAATGCGGCGCGCCAGCAGACCGGCGATCTGCACGACGACGATCTCCGCACCGCTAGGCGTCCGGATCCGCAGACTGGTCCGCTCGTTGTCGGTGCTCGCCGAAGCCAGATCGGCTGACCCGAACCGGCCAGGCCGGTGCTGCATGGCGATCACTTCACCGCTCACCGGCGCGCGCTGCACGTGGGCGTCCAATAGCGACAGGAAGATACTGACCCGCGGCAGCGGCGTTTCGCCCATGCTGAGTTCGGCGGGCGGGGCCGCGGAGTCGATCACGCAGATCACGCCGTCGGCGGGTGCAACGACGGCACCGGGCCGCGTGGGCGGCACTCGCGGGGGGTGACGGAAAAACCCCGCGCAGGCACCCGCTGCCAGCAGACCCGCGCGGCGCAGCCACCGGTAGTTGCGTCCGATGAGGGCCACCGCCAGACCGGCGGCGATGAACGGTCGGCCGGCGGGGTGCACTGGAGGAATCGTGGAGCGCACAAACTCCAGCACGTGTTGCGGGCCGAAAGTCGGGTCCTCGAAGGAGGCGCCTTCCTGACCAGAAGGGCTGCGGGGGCGTCGTGCCACTCGGTCATCTTACGGAGCCGCGACGAACGGCGTGCCAGAGTCAATCCGGGTCGATCCGGCTGCACCACGGCTTTCGATGCAGCCGACGGATTCCAGCGGGAAGCGGCCGTACCTGAGGCTTAGCTCAGATCCCAGACCTGCAGTCGGGTTCCGGCGGGCACCTCCACCACGTTCTCGGGGATGTCCAACAGCCCGTTCGCCGATGCCAGCCACCGCAAATGGTGTGACGCGGGCGGGCCGTAACTGGTGACGCTGCCGGTGACGGCGTCGAGTATCGCGCGCCGGAATTGGCGTTTGCCGCGCGGCGAGGTCAGCGACTCGGCGAGGATCGCGGGTCGGTGCGGGCGCTCCGGATCGGGTAGGCCCATGGCCGCCCGCAGCGCGGGACGAATGAATACCTCGAAGGACACCAGTGCGCTGACTGGGTTGCCGGGCAGGGTGACGATCGTGGCGCCGGCGACGCGTCCGATGCCCTGCGGCATTCCCGGTTGCATTGCCACCTTGACGAATTCCACTCCTTGGTCGCCCTCTCGGCCGAAGGCGTCCTTGACGACCTCGTAGGCGCCGGCGCTGACTCCGCCGCTGGTGATGATCAGGTCGGAGTCGGCTGCGTATCGGTCCAGGATCGAGCTGAACTGCGCGACGTCGTCTTCGGCGGTCGCGACGGCGATCACGTCTGCGCCCGCGTCGCGGACGGCTCCAGCCAGCATGATCGAGTTGGATTCATAGATCTGGCCCGGCTTGAGCGGGGTTCCCGGCGCCACCAGCTCCGACCCGGTGGATATCACCAGCACCCGCTGGCGCGGGATCACCGTCAGCCCCGCCATTCCCAGCGCCGCGGCCAGGCCGAGCATGGCCGGTGTCACGATTTGGCCCTTGCGAAGAACGGTGGTGCCGGGTGCGACGTCTTCGCCCGCCCGCCGGATGTGCTTGCCGGGCGCGCGGGGCTGCAGGATCGCCACCGAGTCCGCGCCGCCGTCGGTGTCTTCGACCGGCACGATGGCCGTCGCGCCGGCCGGTAGCGGCGCGCCGGTCATGATCCGGTGTGCGGTTCCGGGTTGCAGCATCAATTGGTCGGTGCGTCCGGCGGGAATGTCCTCGGCGACCGGCAAGACCACTGGGTGTTCGGGTGTGGCGCCCGACGTGTCCTCGGCGCGCACCGCGTATCCGTCCATCGCGGAGTTGTCGAAAACCGGCAGCGCCAGCGTTGCGACCACATCGTCGGCCAGGACCAGTTCTTGGGCCTCGGTCAGCGCGACCGTGACCGCCGGGCGGGCACGGATCATGTCGGCTACTACACGCTGATGTTCTTCGACTGACCGCACTCGGCCATTATCGGCCCCTCAGACCGGGAAGCTGACGCCGGTGAGTTCTTCGGAGACGGTCCAGAGCCGACGTTGCAGGTCTTCGTCATGGGACTGCGCGCTGGACTGGACGACCTGCGGATGGCCCCGCTGCTCGGCGAAACCCTCGGGGCCGTAATACTGCCCACCCTGGACGGACGGATCGGTGGCGGCCCGCAGCGTCGGCAGGGCGCCCATCGCCGGACTCTGGAAAAGCACCGGCCCGAGCACGGCCCGCGCGGGCTTGAAAATCCACGGCAGATTGCGGGCCAGCTCGGTGTTGGTGCCGCCGGGATGCGCGGCGACGGCGATAGTCGCGTTCTTCGCACTAGATCGGGCCGCCAGCCGGCGCTGCAGCTCGTAGGTGAACAGCAGGTTCGCCAGCTTGGACTGTCCGTAGGCGGCGACCCGATCGTAACCGCGCTCAAACTGCAGATCGTCGAAATGGATGGAAGCCCGCAGTCGGTGACCCATGCTGCTGACGGTCACCACCCGCGAACCGCGCACCGGCAGCAGGTGATCGAGCACCAGACCGGTCAGCGCGAAATGGCCGAGATGGTTGGTGCCGAACTGCATCTCGAACCCGTCCGCGGTCACCTGCTTCGGCGTCCACATCACTCCGGCGTTGTTGATCAGCAAGTCGATGCGCGGGTAGGCCGTGCGCAACGCGTCAGCGGCCGACCGTACCGAGTCGAGCGAGCTCAGGTCGAGTGCCTGCAGGGTGACGTCGGCGCGCGGGCTGGCGGCGACAATGCGCGCCAGGGCGGCGTTGCCCTTCTCGAGGTTGCGCACCGCAAGCACGACATGCGCACCGCGGTAGGCCAGCACGGCGGCCGTCTGGTACCCGATGCCGGTGTTCGCACCGGTGACGACAACGACGCGGCCGCTCTGATCGGGCACGTCGGCGTCCGACCATTTGCGGTTCTGTGTGTCGCTTGCAGCCATGGCCCAAAACATACTCACTCGCACCGGGTACCGCTGGGTTGGCGTTGGCGTGCTGGGCGGCAGCATCGGCGATGACCTGATCCTGGATCGGTCCCAATCCGTGCCGCCCCGACGTAAGGTTGAGAACGTGATTACCGGGTTGGCCCACACCGGAGTGTGCGTACCCGATTGTGAGGCCGCGGTGGCGTTCTACCGAGACGTATTAGGCCTGCGTGTGCTCTCGCCGCCGTATGTCATGGCCGGTAACGCCATTCGCGACGACATGGGTGAGCTGGTGTCCGATCCCACGATGAAAGCGGCCATCGTCGGGTTTGGAGACGACAGCGACCGCGTGCTGGAGGTGATCGAGTACGTCAACGTCGACGGTGGCGATCAGCGAACCGCCGCCGCGCTGACCGACCATGGGCTGTCGCACGTCGGGCTGATCTGTGAGGATCTCGACGCCACTCGGGCAGAACTCGAGAGCAAAGGAGTGCGCTTCCTGGTCAGCGGAATCGCGGATGTTGCGCGAGTCCGCACCACTTGGTTCGTCGATCCGTGGGGAGTGGTGTTCATTCTCGTGGAGAAGAGTCGGCCCGAGCGACCCTATTTCGCGCAATGGAGCTGAAGCCGAAGGTCGGCGTGATCGGCGCGGGTGCCGGCGGCATCGCGATGGGCATCCAACTCGCCGACAGTGGATACGACTTCACGATCTTCGACCGCGCCGACGGCTTCGGCGGCACCTGGCGCCACAACACCTTCCCGGGCGCGGCCTGCGACGTACCGTCACATCTGTACTCGTACTCGTTCGCGCCCAACCCGCGGTGGAGCAAGACGTACGCGAACCAACCCGAGATCCTGGCCTATCTCGAAAAGGTGGCCGCCGAGCACGGGCTGGGCCCACACCTGCGGCCCAATACCGCGATTACCACGGTGCGTTGGTCGGACAACCGGCGAGGCTGGACGCTTGGCACCGACGACGGTCAGGAGCACGACTTCGACGTCGTAGTGAGCGCCGTCGGGATGCTCGATGTGCCCAACATTCCGGATATTCCGGGGGCGCAGCGATTTCGGGGCCGCCGGTTCCATTCGGCGCGCTGGGATCACAGCAAGTCGACGGCAGGGGAGCGGGTCGCGTCCATTGGCACGGGTGCCAGTGCGGTTCAATACGTCCCCGCGATCGCGCCGCAGACCGCGCATCTGACGGTGTTTCAGCGCACCCCGATCTGGATTGCGCCCCGGTTCGACTTCCCGTTCACCCCCGAGCAGCACGAAGAGTTCGAACGCGACCCGGCCAGCGCGCAAAAGCTGCGCGACGAGGCCTTTGATGCCTACGAGTCATCCAGCTTCGACGTCGACGCCGCACAAACGCGTGAAGCGACCGAGCTTGCCCGCAGCTATCTGATGCGCAAGGTGGCCGACCCCGAGTTGCGCGCCAAGCTGACGCCGGACTATCCCACCGGCTGCAAGCGGCCGCTGATGTCGCGCGACTGGTACCCGACTTTCGCGATGCCGCACGTCAAGCTGGAAACGACCCCTATCGCCGAGCTGACCGAGCGCGGGGTGCGCACCGTCGACGGCGTCGAACATTGCGTTGACACCGTCATCTACGGCACCGGGTTCAAGGCCGCCGACTACCTGTCCAGCATCGACGTATTCGGAACCGGCGGCCGCCATCTCCGCGACGAGTGGAGCGACGGCGCGGAGGCCTACCTCGGCACGCTGATCGACGGGTATCCGAACTTCTTCATGCTCTACGGCCCGAATACGAACGGGGTCAACTCGATCCTGTACATCCATGAGGCGCAGACGACCTTCATCCGCCACATCCTCGACGTGATGGACGGCCGCGGTGCGCGCACCATCGAGGTCACGACCGCGGCGCAGCGGCGCTACAACGACGAGATTCAGACCGCCATGCAAGGCAAGGTCTGGCTCGCCTGCACCAACTACTTCCGGCATCCCAGCGGAAAGGTCGTCACCCAACTGCCGTACAGCGGCCGGACGTTTTTTGAACGCACCCGCACGCTGGTTTTCGACGACTTCTGCCTTGGCTAGATCCATCCTCCATCTGTTCCTCCGTTCATCCGCTTTCTTTGGTGAACTGTCTGCGCAACCAGGCTATGGTCTTCGGCACCACCTCGGGGGCCTTGCTCATCGCGACGTGGCCGGTGCCCTCGATCAGGTAAACCTCGGTGTTCGGGCGGCCTTGGAAAACCAGGGTGTCGGATTGCGGGATGAAGTAATCGTCGGCGCCGTTGACCACGAGCATCGCCGAATTACGTTGCTGGGCAAGCAGATTCTCTCGGTTCAACTGGCCGAGACCGGCACTGAGCTCGTCGAGGGTGGGTGAGTGATCCCGGTGCATGGCGTTGCCCAGGATGTCGTGCATGCCGTACGGCAGTTTCTGCACGTTCTCGGGTTCAAACGCGTGGTTGACCGGGCCGCCGAGATCGACGGCGGCATCGACAATCCCGCTCAGCCCGGACATCGCCGCGAAGTTGCCGCCGAAGGACGCCCCGAAGTGGGCGACCCTGCCATCGCCGAGTGACCGTGCATAGCCGGCGAGTCCGTGGATCACCTCGTCGGCATGGTTGTCGAGCGGGATCGCCGTTTCGCCGGTGCCGGGATGGTCGAAGGCCAGGGTGGTCACCTCGGCGCCCATGGTGAATCCGACCCACCACGGGTGGATGTCCATCTTCCAGGTGTCCACCCCGCCGCTGGCGAGCAGTACCGGCCGGGCCGCGTAGTCGCCGTCGCTGGAGTACAGGTGGATCGGCACCTCGACGGTGCTACCGCGGTAGGGGACCGCGATGATGCGGCGCTCGAAGATCACCGGAAAGTCCTTGGCTGCCAACTCGAATTGCTCGAGTTGGTGTTGCATGGCCCGCGCCCGCGCCTGGTCGGTCAAGCAAAGGAACTTCGGCTTCGCGCTGATGCGCTACGTCTGGAAAATCGAGCCCATCGCATCGATGACCGACGACGAGGCCATTGCCGCGATCACCCCAAATCTGCAGCACTACGTCGATGGTGACTTGACTACTCAGATCCAGTAGTTGTCGTGACGGATGAACCATTCCTTGCGTTGGTCGTCGGTCATGTCGGCCAGCGCACTGAAACCTTCGAAGTAGGCCTCGCGCGGCGCGCCGGGAGCGAAGAGCATCAGGATCGATGCCGGTTCGTCCGCCTCGTTGCGGAAACCATGGATGCCGCCGGGCGGGACGTAGAGGAAGTCGCCGCGATGACCGTCGGCCCACTCGTTGCCGTCGTAGAGCTTCATCGTGCCGGAAAGCACGAAGAACGCCTCGGACATGGCGCGGTGGTAATGCTCCGGCGGCCCGCCGCCGGCCGGGGCGATGTCGACGCGGTAGAGGCCATAGTCGCCATCGGTGGCCTGCTGATTGGCCAAGTAGTGGTACTTGACCCCGGAGGTCTCGTAGTCGGGCGGTGCGTCGGCTCGTTTGAGCCAGGCGCTGACCTCCGGCTCGTCCTTGGTGCATCGGGGCGGAGGATAGGGCGGCACCACAAGGGACATGTTTCCAGTGTGGCCCCGGCCGTGGGTCAGTCGACGGGATAGACAACCCCGGTGAGCTCCTCGGAGACCGCCCACAACCGGCGTTGCACGTCGACGTCGTGCGACTTGTCGCTGGACGTCACGACCTTGGGGTAGCCGCGTTGCTGGCCGAAGCCGTCGGGACCGTAGTACTGCCCGCCCAGCACGCCGGGGTCGGTCGCGGCACGGAGGGTGGGCAAGGCGCCCATATCCGCTCCCTGGAAAAGCGGTTCGATCACCGGGGTAACGCGTGCAAGCAACGCGGGCAGGTTGCGGGTCAGCTCGGTGCGGGAGCCGCCGGGATGGGCGGCCACGGCGATCGTGGTCCCGCGCGGCGCGAGCCGTCGCTGCAGTTCATAAGTGAACAACAGGTTGGCGAGCTTGGCCTGCCCGTAGGCCCCGACCCGGCTGTAGCCGCGTTCCCACTGCAGGTCGTCGAAGTGAATATCGGCGCGGATGCGGTGGCCGACGCTGCTGACCGTCACGATCCGGGAACCGGCGACGGGCAACAGCCGATCCAGGAGCAGGCCGGTGAATGCGAAGTGCCCGAGGTGGTTGGTGCCGAACTGCAGCTCGAAGCCGTCCTTGGTGGTCGACTTCGGTGTCCACATCACGCCCGCGTTGTTGATCAGCAGGTCAATGCGGTCGTGCGCGGAGCGCAGTTGGTCCGCGGCGGCGCGGATGGAGTCCAGCGACGTCAGGTCGAGCTCTTGCAGCGCGACGTCGGCATGTGGGCTGTCGGCGGTGATCCGCGCGGCGGCGTCTTTGCCTTTGTCGAGATTGCGCACCGCGAGCACCACGCGGGCGCCGTGGTCGGCAAGCGCCGCGGCGGTCTCGTAGCCGAGGCCGGTGTTGGCTCCGGTGATAACGGCGACACGCCCGGTCTGATCGGGAATGTCTGCGGCGGTCCACTTGGCCATGAGAAGCTCCTAAACTAGTAAGGTAAACGGGGCGAGCGCTCCGGTTGGTGTTCACTATACGGAACGCGCGCCCCGTTTTGTCAACCGATGGGTGGTGAACAGATGGCACAACCGGCCCGACGGTTGCGCGCCGACGCGGCGCGCAACCGTGCGCGGGTGCTGGACGTCGCCTACGAAACCTTTGCGGCCGAGGGCTTGTCGGTGCCGATCGACGAGATCGCCCGGCGTGCCGGCGTCGGGGCGGGCACGGTTTACCGGCACTTCCCGACGAAGGAGGCGCTGTTTGCAGCGGTCATCGAAGATCGGATGCAGCATCTCGTCGACGACGGGTACGCCTTGCTGAAATCCGAAGGGCCGGGTGAAGCCCTCTTCACCTACCTGCGCTCCATCGTCTTGCAGTGGGGCGCGACGGACCGCGGGTTGGTCGACGCGCTGGCCGGACTCGGCATCGACATCCCAAGCGTCGCCCCCGATGCCGAGGACGCCTTCCTGGCCGTGCTCGCCGACCTGCTTCGCGCGGCGCAGGACGCGGGCACCGCGCGCCAAGACATCGGTGTGCGTGAAGTCAAGTCGATCCTGGTCGGATGCCAGGCGATGGAGGCGTACAACTCGGCGTTGGCCGACCGGGTAACCGATGTCGTCGTCGACGGTTTGCGCGCGGCGCGCTAGCGGCCGCCCGGCTATAGCATCGCTGGTGTGGAGGGGCTGAGCGCCGAGGAAGAACTCCGAGTGGAACGGCTTCTCGACGCCCAGGAGAAGGCGGCCCAGCTGTTCGGCGAGATCGAACGGCGCGTCATGATTCGCCCCGGCGTTGGAGAGCAGCA
Organism: Mycobacterium sp.; assembly: GCA_035472875.1. Taxonomy (GTDB): domain Bacteria; phylum Actinomycetota; class Actinomycetes; order Mycobacteriales; family Mycobacteriaceae; genus Mycobacterium. The sequence continues at coordinate 6,294 of DATIOT010000002.1, read as the reverse complement.
GTTGTCCGGCGACATTCACGACCTCGCCGCGGAGATGTTTGGAGTGACCCGGCACTGGCATCGTCGGATCGTGCGAGCTGGCGAGAACACCCTGCAACCTTTTCAGGAGCGTCCTCCGGACCGAATGATCGCTGACGACGACATCGTTTTCCTGGACCTGGGACCGATCTTCGAGGAATGGGAGGCGGACTTCGGCCGAACGTTCGTGTTGAGCGATGATCCGGACAAAAAGGCCCTCCGCGATGCGCTTCCACGGGTATGGCAGGCCGGTCGCGACTATTTCGACGGCCACCCTGACGTCACTGGCGCCGAACTGTTCGACTTCGTCGTTGGGGTGACTCACGCCGAGGGTTTCGACTTCGGCAGTTCCATCGCCGGCCATCTGCTCGGGGAGTTTCCGCACAAGAAGATCGCCGGTACCGGAGTCGAGTGGTACATCATGCCCGGATCGGACAAGCCGATGCGGCGCACGGACCCAAGTGGCCGCCTCTGCCACTGGATCCTGGAAATCCATCTGCTCAGTCGCGGCCGCCGCTTCGGCGGTTTCTACGAGCAGCTGCTCGATCTGCCCTGAACGGCCTCCGCATCGTCGCCGGGCTCCTTGCACTCGGCATAGGCGAGTGCTAAGAATGACGTTGGCACTCGCGACCGGTGAGTGCTAGGTCGGGACGGTGAGGTCCAGCGTAGACCGCTGTGATCGTCCGTCGCGGGCACCGCGCCCGGCCAGCGTAAGTAGCGGGTGGCCCACACTGGTCACCCGGTGTCATCCCCGATCCGGAGGAATCACTTCGCAATGGCCAAGACAATTGCGTACGACGAAGAGGCCCGTCGCGGCCTCGAGCGGGGGCTGAACGCCCTCGCCGACGCGGTAAAGGTGACGTTGGGTCCCAAGGGCCGCAACGTCGTCCTGGAGAAGAAGTGGGGTGCCCCCACGATCACCAACGATGGTGTGTCCATCGCCAAGGAGATCGAGCTGGAGGACCCGTACGAGAAGATCGGCGCCGAGCTGGTCAAGGAAGTCGCCAAGAAGACCGACGACGTCGCCGGTGACGGCACGACCACGGCCACAGTGCTGGCCCAGGCGCTGGTCAAAGAGGGCCTGCGCAACGTCGCGGCCGGCGCCAACCCGCTGGGTCTCAAGCGCGGCATCGAGAAGGCGGTCGAGAAGATCACCGAGACCCTGCTCAAGGGCGCCAAGGAGGTCGAGACCAAGGACCAGATCGCTGCCACCGCAGCCATCTCCGCTGGCGACCAGTCAATCGGCGACCTGATCGCCGAGGCGATGGACAAGGTCGGCAACGAAGGCGTCATCACCGTCGAGGAGTCCAACACCTTCGGCCTGCAGCTCGAGCTCACCGAGGGCATGCGGTTCGACAAGGGCTACATCTCGGGCTACTTCGTCACCGACCCCGAGCGTCAGGAAGCGGTCCTCGAGGACCCCTACATCCTGCTGGTCAGCTCCAAGGTGTCGACCGTCAAGGACCTGTTGCCGCTGCTGGAGAAGGTCATCCAGGCCGGCAAGCCGCTGCTGATCATCGCCGAGGACGTCGAGGGCGAGGCGCTGTCCACCTTGGTCGTCAACAAGATCCGCGGCACCTTCAAGTCGGTTGCGGTCAAGGCGCCCGGCTTCGGTGACCGGCGCAAGGCGATGCTGCAGGACATGGCCATCCTCACCGGCGGCCAGGTCGTCAGCGAAGAGGTCGGCCTGACGCTGGAGAACGCCGACGTGTCGCTGCTGGGCAAGGCCCGCAAGGTGGTCATCACCAAGGACGAGACCACCATCGTCGAGGGCGCCGGTGACCCCGACGCCATCGCCGGGCGGGTGGCCCAGATCCGTCAGGAGATCGAGAACAGCGACTCCGACTACGACCGCGAGAAACTGCAGGAGCGGCTGGCCAAGCTGGCCGGCGGTGTCGCGGTGATCAAGGCCGGTGCCGCCACCGAGGTCGAGCTCAAGGAGCGCAAGCACCGCATCGAGGACGCGGTGCGCAACGCCAAGGCCGCCGTCGAGGAGGGCATTGTCGCCGGCGGTGGTGTCACCCTGCTGCAAGCGGCCCCGGCGCTGGACGAGCTGAAGCTCTCCGGCGACGAAGCGACCGGCGCCAACATCGTCAAGGTGGCGCTGGAGGCTCCGCTGAAGCAGATCGCCTTCAACTCCGGGCTGGAGCCCGGGGTTGTCGCCGAGAAGGTGCGCAACCTGCCCGCGGGTCACGGTCTGAACGCGCAGACCGGCGAGTACGAGGACCTGCTGAAGGCCGGCGTTGCCGACCCGGTCAAAGTGACCCGTTCGGCGCTGCAGAACGCGGCGTCCATCGCGGCGCTGTTCCTGACGACCGAGGCCGTCGTTGCCGACAAGCCGGAGAGGGCGGCCGCTCCGGCGGGCGACCCGACCGGTGGCATGGGCGGTATGGACTTCTAGAAGTCGACAGCGAAAGAGCCCGGTCCCTTTGGGGGCCGGGCTCTTTCGTTTCGCGCTGACTTAGAAACGTCGGGCGGGTGCCATTCCCGCCTTGGATCCCGCATCTCGAAGCTACTGTACTGAAGATCCGCAGAACCTATTCGAACAGACGGGGACGAAGGGACAGCAATGAAAACGTCCGCAATTTTTCTATGGCGGATCGTGTTTGGCGTAGTTGCCATCTGCCTTCTTGGCAGCGTGGCCGCAGCGGCCACCACGCCGATGACGGCTGGCGCTGAGCCCTCGCCATGCACGGCCAGCGGGCTGGCTACCACGGCCAGCGGCGTACTCAGTGCGGCCGGCGGATATCTGGACAGCCACCCGGGCGCCAACGATGTGTTGACCGCCGCGGTCAGTCAGTCGCAGGCGGATGCGCGCTCATCTGTGCGGGGCTATTTTGCCGCCCACCCCAATGAGGCCCTCGACCTGAATAACATCGCGCAGCCGCTGCGCGATTTGCGTAAACAATGCAACGTGTCGATGACGCTGCCTGAGCTGGCCACGCTGGCCGACGCATTGTCGCACTAGGCCGGCTCGGCGAACACCACGCAATCGTGCAGGCAGCCTTTGGCCGCCTTGGGAGAGTCGGGGGCCGCGTCGCGGTGCAGCAGCGCACGGGTGGGCACGACACCCAAGCGGGCGGTCGCTTCGTCAGAGTCCGGGTCGGAGTCGGTAGCTTCTGCGCGGCCGTCGACGATCAGCGAGTAGCCACCCGGCTCGGGCGGGGGCCACAGCAGGGTGACGTCGCTATGCTGGGCGAGGTTTTCGCGGGTGCGTCCACCGATGAGCCCGACGTCGAGGATTGCTCCGGGCCCTTCCGGGCCTGCGGGGCCGTCGGGCAGATCGCGCAGCTTCGGTTCGACCGTTACGGTGTGCACGCGATAGTCGTCGTCGACGGTGATCAGGTAGGCGAACGGGTAGTCGGGAAGAGCGGCGGCGAGCCGCTTGAGGTCCACCCTCTTCTTCGTGCGCATGGTTCGAGGATAGGCGCCGGCCGAAAGGCTGTGAGCGCAACAGGTGGTGCGGTGCTAGTCGGGCAAGCCGGCGCTGCCGGCAATGGCGCCGGGCTCGGCCGGGTAGGTGAAGGCGGCGCTGGTCAGGCCCGGGTTGAGCAAGCCCGGGCTGGCGACGCTCGGGTTGAAGCCAGTACTTGCGGTGGCCGGGTCGAGAATGCCCGAGCTGAGGTTCGCTGCGCTTACGCCGCCCGTGACGTAGCGGCCGGAGTTGAAAAAACCGATGTTTCCGCTAGCGGAATTCCCCGAGCCGACATTTTGGCTGACATTGTTTCCGAAACCTAGGTTCGAATCGCCTTGCGTGCCAACGGGGAGGCCAAAAGTGAGCTGGCCGCTATTGGATTGGAGACCGAGGCTCTGCAGGACCTGCCGCCAGGGCGCCAATTGTGCAACGGCCGCCGATGCGTCGGCGTGGTAGCCGGACATCGCCGCCACGTCCGATGCCCACATCTGCTCGTACGCGGCCTCGATGTCAGCGATCGCTGCAGCGCTCTGCCCCAGATCGTTTGTGCCCGCCAACGCCTGCACCAGGGCACGGTTGGCGGCCACCACCGCGGGTTGCACCGCGGCCGCACGTGCCGCCTCGAAGGCGGCCGCGGCGGCCGTGGCCCCGGTGGATGCCGCCTCCGCCTGGGTCGCCGCCGCGCTGAGCCAGCTCACATACCGAGTGGCAACGGCCATCATCGCCGCCGATGACGCGCCCTGCCATGAACCGTTGGCCAGATCCGATGTCGCCGAAAAAAACGATGATGCTGACGATGCAAGGTCCTCGGCCAGCCCATCCCACGCCTTCGCCGCAGCACGCAGCGACGCCGCACCAGGACCGGCGAAAAGCAATGCCGAGTTGATTTCTGGCGGCAACCGCGCAAAATGCGGGCTCGTCACTAATCAAAGTTAACCGGGGCGGGCCGCCCTTCGTGGCGTTATCGCGCAGGTGCCGGGGTGAGCTTGCGGCCGCGGACCAACTTGCCGGGACGGGCATCGGTAGGAACACCGTTTTCGGCGATTACTTCGCCGGACACGATCGTTGCGACGTACCCGTCGGCGGTCTGGTCCAGGCGACGCCCGCCGGCGGGCAGGTCGTAGCTGATCACCGGCTTGTGCAGCCGCAGGGCGGCGTGGTCGATGACGTTGAGGTCAGCCTTGTAGCCGACCGCGATGCGCCCGCGATCGCCCAGCCCCGCCACGCGGGCCGGCACGGAGGTGAGTTCGCGGATGGCCTCGGGCACCGAGAACCGTCCCGCCGCCCGGTCGCGCGCCCAGTGCGCCAAGAAGTACGTCGAGTAGCTGGCATCGCAGATCATGCCGTAGTGTGCGCCGCCGTCGCCGAGACCAAGAACCACGTCCTCGCGGCGTAACAGCTTCCCGACGGTGTCCAGGGAGTTGTGCTCCAGATTGCTGGTCGCGACCAGGAGCATGGCGCGCCCGTCGTCGTCGAGCAGCCGGTCGTAGGCCTCCTCCATCGGGTGCACATCCTTGGCCCGAGCCCGGGCCCCGATGCTGTCCGACGGGTTGGGTTCGTAATTGGGGCTGTCGCCCAGCGGGAAGATCCAGTCCCACATCTGCGTCACGTACAGGATCGGATGACCTTGTCCGGGCTTGTCGGCCAGGATGCGGGCGCGGACCTCGGGTTTGCGCATCTCGGCGACGCGCTCGGCCAGCGGCAGGTGGGCGATCTCGCGGTAGCTGGGGTAGAGCACGAATGGGTTGGCGCTCAGCTGCAGCCCGATGATCAGCCCGATTGGTCGTGGCAGCAGTTGTGCGGTGATATCGCCGCCGGCTGCGTTGGCCTTCTCGACCATGGTGATGGCGTCCGGCCAGGTCGGGTCGCCGGCGTTGGCGACGACCAGCGTGAAGGTGACCGGCAACCCGACGTCCTCGGCGACGTCGAAGACGGTCTGCAGCACGGGTTGGTATCCGCCGACCGGAATGTCGGGCACGAATTGCAGCAGCCCGCCGCCGCCGTCGACGACGCCTCGCGCGATCTCTTCGATCTCCTCGCGGGCGGCGTCGTAGCTCGGGATCGGCGAACCGCTTTCGGTCTTGTGGATCGTCAAGCGCGACGACGCGAAGCCCAGCGCCCCGATCTCGACCGCCTCCTTGGCCAGCGCCCGCATCTTCGCGAGGTCTTCGGGGGTGGCCGGCTCGCGGTCGGCGCCGCGCTGACCCATCACGTAGACCCGCAGCGGAGAATGCGGAAGATAAGCGGCGACATCAATATCACGCTGTCGCGTCTCTAAGGCGTCCATGTATTCGGGGAAGGTTTCCCAGGTCCACGGCAAGCCGTCGGTCATGACGACGCCCGGAATGTCCTCGACCCCGGCCATCACGTCGACGAGTACGTCGTGGTCTGCTTGGCGGCATGGCGCGAAGCCGACTCCGCAGTTGCCCATCACCACGGTGGTCACCCCATGCGCCGACGACGGAGTCAGACGCTCCGACCAGATGGACTGGCCGTCGTAGTGGGTGTGCAGGTCGACGAAGCCCGGCGTGACCAGCCGCCCGGTCGCGTCGATCTCCCGCAGCGCGCTAGCGCCCCGGAGGGCACCGACAGCCCCCACCACCACAATGACGCCGTCGCGCACCGCAACATCGCCGATGAGCGGCTCACCTCCCAGCCCGTCGACGATAGTGCCATTGCGGATGATGAGGTCGTAGGTCATCTAAATAATCTACGACCGTGTCGGTCCCTGATGCCAGGATGTTTCCGTGATCGATCATTTCAACATCAACTGCGCCGACTACGCCCGCTCGCAAGAGTTCTATGACCGGGTGCTAGGCGTGCTGGGTTATTCGCGGCAACTCGATTTCGGTGAGGCCGTC
>DATIOT010000001.1:0-10769 GCA_035472875.1 Mycobacterium sp. | reverse complement strand
CGCAGCCGACGCTGCAGAGTCACTGGCGATATTGGCTTGCCGCGCGGCCTCGTCGCGCGCTGCTCGAGATCGCCACCAAGAGACCGCCGCTGCTATTGCCGACACAAGTGCGACGCCTGCGCTGACGACTGGTGCCCACACCGTTGCAACGTTCCCCATATCTCCGCCCTTGTAAGCGCTGCGAGGTCAGTCGTCCTCGTCCTCGTCCTCGTCCTCATTGGCCTCATCGATTATTTGTTGGAGCTGGTCAACCACATTCTGGAGAAGATCGTTGTCCATGTGAATCGGCAAAGTGACTGGGACGCTGATGTTTTTGCCACCCGCTTTTATCAGAAGGTCGGGCATCTCTTCAACAAGTTTGACGTACGCATCAATGAACTCGTCCATACCCGACATAGGCATGTCGCTGAGCCGCGCGCAGCTGTCGAGAACCCCGATGTACGCGGGAGGGGCCGCCGTGCCGCGAACGTTGCGGGCGAGCTGGAGGTATCGCTCGTAGTGATCCATGACCCGAGTCGCGACGTGAAGGACCACGTCGGGGTCATCTGAAAGTTCATTTGGTTCACCAAACGCGGCCCTAAATGCCGGCGTCTCAACCAGTTTCACGAGCTGAAGACCATTTTGTTCGACGTCATGCATCGAGTTCCGGATTAGTTGCACCAATTCGGAAAGTTCCCTAATCCGTTGCCCATTTTGCGGGGCGAAACTTAGACTGTGGTCCCGCAGTTGCTCTTGTAAGGCGCTGCGGCGCTGAATGAGTACCGAGCCGAACAGTGCCCACTGCCACGAGTGCGGCTTGGTTTCAGCAAGTTTCGTCAGCCCGGCGGCATCGTGAACAATCTGGCCAAACTTCGGCTCGCTGTCGCCATCGGCCGCTTCCGCCTCGGCTAGAACCAGAGCCAGTTTCTGACGCAGGCACTCAGTAACGCCTTTAACACCTTCTCGAAGCCCATCTAGATGGCCGATCGTGTCTAGCAATCCTTCAACCTCATCGAGCTTCGTGGAGTCGAGGCGAATCGGAAGGATGTATGGGCCCTTGGTTGTCACGCGTCGACGCAGGGCTGCGCGACGTTCTACGGTGCACCATTCCTTCTCTTTGTACTCGCGCGAGATCAACATGACGACGTAGCGAGCCTCGTCCCGATACAGCTTTGTGAAAACCTCGGCTAGGTCTTCTCCCAAGAGTTCCGCCTTGTAGTCGGCGTCATAGAACACGCGCTCTTTGGGCAAGTTGAGGCCGCGCACGACGTCCTCCACGAATGCGCGTTGCTCTCCGGCAAAGGACGCGGCAAGGTCGTATTTGTAGACAGGGCCGCCCTCATTGTTCGCCGGCGGTTCGCCGATCACTTCCTCACTCATGACCTACTCCAATTCTCGTGCCAAGGCTCCTTTCTGTAAGCGGAACCAACGTTTGCCAGGCTAGCCGAACACCCGTTCGATAACAGCCGACACGCCGCCCGCGGGGTAGGGGTGAGTGGCACCGACGCAACTTCTGCAACAGCAGCCTCATGGGCAACAGACAGCAGCGGAGCCATTTAGATGTGTCTGGCGGCTTGCTCCCGCCACGCGCCAGTCCGCGCGAGGCAGCCGGTAAAGCGCCGGTAAATCGGCACGGCGAAGTCACTGCCCGCCAATATCGCTCTAACCAGGAAAAATACGGTGGGGCGGGCGGGACTCGAACCCGCGACCAACGGATTATGAGTCCGCGGCTCTAACCAACTGAGCTACCGCCCCCGGTGTGGCGCGGCACCCATGGTGCCATGCCGCGCCACGGCCGGCACACGCCGCCGTCAGCTGAACACGGTCTGACCATCCGCGTCGAGCAAGTAACGCTCGGTGCCGTGCTCAACCCGCGGAGCGTCGCCACCCAGCGCCACGGCGACCTTGTTGCTGGCATTCCGCATGATGTCAAACGTGAGCTCGACGGCCTCCGCCTCGGAAAACCGGGCGCGCACCTCGGCGGCGGCGTCGGCGACGAGGTGCGCAGGAGTCCAAATTAACGCATCCGTGTAGCGCAGCGCTGCTTTAGCGCGCGGGGTAAACAGACTTGATGTCTCGTAGCGCTCGATGTCGTCGTACAGCGACTCCGAACCCCCAGCGTCCAGCGCGGTGCCCTCGCGCAGCGACTTGCACAGCCGGCAATTGTGCTGAGCCGCCCCGCGCAGCCGCACCAGCTCGGAGGTGACCGGGTCAAGTGTGCGCATCCGCGCCACCGCGGGCATAAAGTCGTTGAACACCGCATCGGAGGGGTCGGTGGCGTGATCCCACGAGATCGGCCCGTGCGTCCACCCGAGATACTGCTCGCCAACACCGAGCGCTTCCAGCCCGACCCGCACCCGCGGAACGAAGTCGGCGATATACATCAGCACCACGACGCCAAAGGTGCAGTCCCCCAACTGTTTCCACAGCCGGGACCGCTGCTCGCCGGTAATCGTCGAGACGTCGACGCTGAACTGTTCGGCGAACTCGGCAACGACGGCCTCAGCGTCGCATTCGGGTTCATTCACCGTGACCTCGGCGGGCAGCGCCGGCAGCGACAACGCCTGCGCGCACACCCGCCGGACCAGCCCCACAACACGACCGTCGCCGGGAGATAACGCCACCAACCGCGTCAGCTGATCTTTTTGAACCGAAACCGGAGCCGCCATTCCTCACACGCTAGAACGGGCCTAGCCGCGGGGCAATCGGCTATTGGGCCGGGCTCACCGACGACATGTGGAAGTCCGGTATCCGCAGCGACGGCATCGCGGCCCGGGTGGCCCAATCCCCCCATTCCCGCGGCAGGGTCTTCTCGCTGACCCCGGCTTCGGTGGCCCGTCGCAGCAGGTCCAGCGGGCTCTCGTTGAACCGGAAGTTGTTGACCGCGGCGGTCACCTCGCCATCTTCGATGAGGTACACCCCGTCTCGGGTGAGCCCGGTGAGCAGCAGTGTGGTGGGGTCGACCTCGCGGATGTACCACAGCGTGGTCAGCAGCAGGCCGCGCTCGGTGGCGGCGATCATGTCGGCGAGATCGGCCGAGCCGCCGGTCATCACCAGGTTGTCGGCGGCGACTGCGACCTTGGCGTCGAATCTGGCGGCGGTGGGCCGCGGATAGGCCAGCGCATTGATCACTCCATCGCGGATCCAATCGACCTGGCTGATCTCCATCCCGTTGTCGAACACCGACACCGTCTCAGAGGAATTGCTCACCGCGACGAACGGCGTACACGCCAGGCCCGGCGCCATCGGATCGGAGAACAGTGTCAGCGGCAACTCGGTGAGCCGCTCCCCCACCCGCGTCCCGCCGCCGGGTGCGGAGAATGCGGTGCGGCCCTCCTGCGCACCCCGGCCGGCCATCGACCACCCCAGGTAGATCATCATGTCGGCCACCGTCGACGGCGGCATGATCGTTTCGTAGCGCCCGGCCGGCAGCTCGACGCTGCGCTGCGCCCAGCCTAGTCTCGTCGATAGCTGCTCGAGCAGCGAATCGGTTGGCAAACCAACGAAATCGGGCGTACCGATACCGGCCCAGGCGCTAGAGTCGCCGCGTTTGGCGTTGATCTCCACAGCGCCGGTGGGCTGGCTATAACGGCGCCGCAGCCCCGTCGACGAAGCCAGGAAGGTCGTCGAAACACTATGGTGCGCAAAGCCATACAACCGGTCGGCGCCTCGGAACCCCCGACTCAACGAGTCGGCGACGTCGGCGAACACCAAGGGCCCGGTGCCGGGCACTGGCGCGTCCCAATCGACGGGCACTCCGGTATCGGCAAGGAGTGGCGCAGTATCGCCGGCCTCCGGCGCGGAGCGGGCCGCTTCCTGGGACACCGCCACCAGCCCGGGGATCACCCGTGGATCCACTTCGGCGGAAACCACTGTACCGACGTGTGCGCGAGTGCCCTGGCGCACAATCGAAATCACGGTAAGGCTGCGGCTGACCGAAACCCCGTTGGTGGTCATCGAGTTGCCCGCCCAGCGCAACGTCGCCTCGACCTTCTCGGTGACCAGCACCATGGTTTCGTCGGCGCGGCCAAGTTTCGCCGCCTCACCCAAAACGAGATTGACGACGTGCTGCGCGGTAATCATCGGCCGCCCTCAGTACGGGTGTTGAGCACGTTGACGCCCCGGAGCAACGCGGACGGACACCCGTGGCTGACCGGGGCGATCTGGCCCGGCTGGGCCTTGCCGCAGTTGAACGCGCCGCCCAGCCGCCAAGTCGATGGGCCCCCAACCGCTTCCATCGAATTCCAGAAATTGGTGGTGGTGGCCTGATAGGCCACGTCGCGCAACTGACCGTCCAAACGGCCGTTGCGGATGCGGAAGAAACGCTGGCCGGTGAACTGAAAGTTGTAGCGCTGCATGTCAATCGACCACGACTTGTCGCCGACGATGTAGATGCCGTCCTCGACCCGGCTGATCAGGTCGGCGGTAGTGATCTCGTCGGGGGCGGGCTGCAGCGACACGTTGGCCATCCGCTGGATCGGAACATGATGTGGCGAGTCGGCATACGAGCACCCGTTAGAGCGCGCCTGCCCCAACCGCGGCGCGAACACCCGGTCGAGTTGATAGCCGACGAACACCCCGTCACGCACCAGATCCCAGCTTTGCGCGGCCACGCCCTCGTCGTCGTAACCGATGCTGGCCAAGCCGAATTCGGCGGTGCGGTCGGCGGTCACGTTCATCACAGGCGAGCCGTAGCGCATGATGCCGAGTTTGTCGGGGGTGGCGAACGAAGTTCCGGCGTAGGCGGCTTCGTAGCCGATGGCGCGGTCGTATTCGGTTGCGTGGCCGATGGATTCGTGAATCGTCAGCCACAGGTTGGTGGGGTCGATCACCAGATCCTTACGCCCCGGAGTGACGCTGGGTGCCTTGGCCTTCTCCGCCAGCAGCGACGGCATTCGTGCCAGCTCGTCGGTCCAGTTCCACACCTCGTCGCCTGCCAACACTTCCCAGCCTCGCCCCATCGGCGGCACCAGCGTGCGCATCGAGTCGAAACTGCCCGCCTCAGCATCGACCGTCACTGCCTCCAGGGACGGCATCACCCTTACCCGCTGCTGGGTGATCGAGGATCCGAAGGTATCGGCGTAGAACGTCTGCTCCTTGACGGCGGTCAGGCCGGCCGACACGTGGTCGATGCCGTCGGCGTGCAGCAGCCGCCCGGAGTACTCCTCGAGCACGGCGATCTTGTCAGCCGTAGGGATGCCGAACGGGTCGATCCGGTAGTTCGACACATAGGTGGCGTCGGCGTACACCGGCTCGGACGCCAGCTCGACGCGCTCGGCGTTGAGCGCCGCCAGCGTGGTGGCCACGTGCACCGCGTGACGCGCCGTTTCGCCCGCAACAGACGGCGCCAGCTCGGCGTGCGAGGCGAATCCCCAGGTGCCGTTGACGATCACCCGCACCGCCAAGCCGACCTCGCGGCTGACGAGCGCGGTCTCCAGCTCGCCATCGCGCAGCTGGACGATCTCGGTGCTGATCCGGTGAATCCGCAGGTCGGCGTGGCTGGCCCCGGCCGCCGTAGCCGCCGACAACGCGGCTTCGGCAAGCTCGTGGCGCGGCAGGTCCAGGAAGTCGGCATCGATCCCCCGGTTCGGTGTCACGGCTCCACCGTAACGACCGCGCAGCACAAGCCACGCAGCGCCAGCTTTAATTACCTCCATGGCCAGCGCCGTACTGAGGAAACAACCTCGAACCACCGCGCTGGGCTACGCGCTGCTGGCGCCCAGCCTGTTCGGCGTCCTCGCCTTTTTGCTGCTGCCCATCCTCGTGGTGATCTGGCTCAGCCTGTACCGGTGGGACCTGCTGGGACCCCTGCGCTATGTGGGCCTAGCCAACTGGCGCTCGGTGCTGACCGACTCGGAGTTCGGCAACTCACTGATTGTCACGGCAGTCTTCGTGGCGATCGTAGTCCCGGCTCAGACGGTGCTGGGACTGCTGGCCGCGTCAATGCTGGCCCGCCAGCTTCCGGGCACCGGCCTGTTTCGCACCCTGTACGTGCTGCCATGGATCTGCGCACCGCTGGCAATCGCGGTGTTGTGGCGCTGGATCCTGGCTCCGACCGACGGCGCCGTCAGCACTGTGCTGGGACACCGCATCGAATGGCTCTCCGATCCCAGCCTGGCGCTGCCGGTTGTTTCGGCCGTGGTCGTCTGGACCAACGTCGGCTATGTCTCGCTGTCGTTCCTGGCCGGCCTGCTGGCTATCCCCGGCGACATCCACGCCGCCGCGCGCACCGACGGCGCCACCGCCTGGCAGCGTTTCTGGCGCATCACGCTGCCCATGCTCCGACCGACGATGTTCTTCGTCCTGGTGACCGGGGTCGTCAGCGCAGCACAGGTTTTCGACACCATCTACGCGCTGACCGGCGGCGGGCCGGACGGCCGCACCGACCTGGTGGCCCACCGCATCTACGCGGAGGCGTTCGGCTCGGCGGCCATCGGGCGGGCATCGGTCATGGCAGTGGTGTTATTCGTCATCCTGGTCGGCGTCACTGTCGTTCAGCACTTGTACTTCCGCCGGCGGATCAGCTATGACCTCACCTAGGCGCCTGTCCCACACCGTGATCTACGCCGGCCTGGCGCTCGGTGCGCTGATCACCTTGGTGCCGTTCGCACTTGGCTTGCTGACCTCATTCACGTCGGCTCACCAATTTGTGACGGGCACGCCGCTGCAATTGCCGCGGCCACCCACGCTGGCCAACTATTCCGATCTGGCGGGAGCCGGGTTCGGCCGCGCCGCGGCGGTAACCGCGTTGATGACGGCGGTGATTCTGGTTGGCCAACTGACCTTTTCGGTGCTGGCGGGCTACGCGTTCGCGCGGCTGCAGTTTCCCGGACGCGATGCGTTGTTTTGGGTCTACATCGCGACGTTGATGGTACCGGGAACAGTCACGGTGGTCCCGATGTATCTGATGATGGCCCAGCTAGGCCTGCGCAACACATTCTGGGCCCTGGTGCTGCCCTTTATGTTTGGCTCGCCCTACGCGATTTTCCTGCTGCGCGAGCATTTTCGCATCATTCCGAACGACTTGATCAACGCCGCACACCTCGACGGCGCCAACACGTTGGACGTGATCTTGCACGTGGTGGTTCCGTCCAGCCGTCCGGTCCTGGCTGCCTTGACGCTGATCACCGTAGTCTCGCAATGGAATAACTTCATGTGGCCGTTGGTGATCACCAGCGGGCACAAGTGGCGGGTGCTCACGGTGGCGACGGCTGACCTGCAGTCGCGGTTTAACTCCCAGTGGACGCTGGTGATGGCGGCGACCACAGTCGCGATGGTGCCGTTGATCGTGCTCTTTGTGGTTTTCCAGCGTCACATCGTCGCTTCGATCGTTGTCTCGGGGCTCAGGTGAGGGCCCGATGACCCGTCCTCGCTTTTCCACGCTGGTCGCAGGCTCGGTTGCGCTTGTCGCGGTGTTGTTGGCCGCGACGGCGATGCTGCTGGACTATTCCGGCGAACCCCATGGCGGCAAGATCATCGTGACGGTGCGGATCTGGGCCGACCAGATCGGCGCGGCATATCGGCAATCGTTCGAGGCATTCACCCGTGCGCATCCCAATATCCAGGTGCACACCAACATGGTGGCCTACTCGACCTACTTCAACACCCTGCGCACCGACGTGGCCGGCGGCAGCGCCGAAGATATCTTCTGGCTGTCCAATGCATACCTCGCCGCGTATGCCGACAGCGGCCGGTTGATGAATATCGGCAGGCCCCTCGGCCGTGGTGCCGCTTCGGGCTGGGAGCCGGCAGTAGTGGATCAGTTCACTCGCGGCGGGGTGCTGTGGGGCGTACCGCAGCTGACCGACGCCGGCATCGCCGTGTTCTACAACGCCGACCTGCTCGCGGCGGCGGGCGTTGATCCCGCCCAGCTGAATAGCCTGCGGTGGAGTCCCAACGGCGATGACACGTTGCGCCCGCTGTTGGCCCGGCTCACCGTCGATGCCGGTGGAAACGTCGCGGGCACACGGGGTTTCGATGCCGGACGGGTGCGCCAGTGGGGGTACAACGCAGCCAATGACCCGCAGGCCATCTATCTCAACTACATCGGGTCGGCCGGCGGCGTATTCCAGCGCGGCGACGAGTTCGCGTTCGACAACCCCGCCGCGATCCAGGCCTTCCGCTATCTGGTCGGTCTGATCAACGACGATCACGTCGCGCCGCCGGCGTCCGACACCAACGACAACGGCGACTTCTCCCGCAACCAGTTTCTGGCTGGGCGGATGGCGCTCTTCCAGTCCGGCACTTACAACCTGGCGGCTGTGGCCCGCGATGCCCGCTTCCACTGGGGTGTGGCGATGCTGCCGATCGGCCCTGTGGGCCGGGTGAGCGTCACCAACGGTATTGCCGCGGTGGGCAATTCTGCGACCAAGCATCCGGATGCGGTGCGTCAGGTGTTGGCCTGGATGGGAAGCAGTGAGGGCAACGCATATCTGGGTCGCCAAGGTGCAGCCATTCCCGCGGTGCTGTCAGCTCAGCCGGTCTACTTTGACTACTGGGCCGCCAGGGGCATCGACGTCACACCCTTCTTCCCCGTGCTGGACGGCCCGCGCATTCCAGCCCCAGGTGGCGCCGGCTTCGCCGCTGGGGACACGGCCCTGCAAAGCTATTTCGACGAAATGTTTTTGGGCCGCGGCGACGTCGCGACAACGCTGAGACAGGCTCAAGCGGCGGCCAACGCCGCCGCTCAACGCTAATCAAGGCTAGCCGGGCAGCACCAGCACCGGTACCGGACTCTCGCGGATGATCTTTGCGCTGCGGGATCCGAGGAACACCCTGCGGATGTCGCCACGCGGTGTGGTGCCCAATGCCAAGACCTCGCCGTCCTCCCAGTCCGCCTTGTCGAGCGCCTCTTCCCAGCTGTGCCCGGTAACCACTTGCAGCACAACGTCTTCGCCGACGACTCCCTCGGTCTTCAGATTCTCCGCGATTTTTCGCGCCTGCGAAGCCCACGCGTCCAGGACCGAGTCCTCGACGTCCAGCCCCACCTCTGGTGGATACATCGTCTTGCCGCGGACGGCGAAGGTAAGCACTCGCACCGGCACCCCGAATCGCTCCGCGAACTCGACACACCGCCTCACCACGTCAATCGAGTCTGGAGTAGCGGAGTAGGCGCACGTGAGCCGTGTCAACCTGCCGGTGTAGGAACGGTATTCGCGGGGGCTGATCGCCACCGGCACTGGCGACGCGTGCAGCAGCCAGTCGGCCGTCGTGCCGATCACCACCTGCCCGCGCCCGCCGCTGGGCAACGAGCCCAGCACCAGAACCTCGCCGTCGACTTCCTCGACTACCTCGATCAACCCACCCGACACCGACCTGTGGGCGCGGTGAACGTAATTGATCTCGATCCCGTCGGCCAAAGGATGGAGAAAACGCTCGGCCTCCTTCACCGAGTCCGCAGCCAGATGGTCCGCCCAGTGCTCGTACTCGGCGTCGACGCGGGCCAGCGACGGCGTCAGCCACGGCCTGGGAACGATGGTCGCCACCCTAAGCGCGGTCCCCAGCGTGCGCGCGGCACGCAAGGCCAGGTGCAGTCCCGACAGGCCGACGTTTCCGGCCCGGTAGCCGACAACGACGGTCACAACATTTCCTTCGGCTCGTCCTCCTGCGCCGCGGCGGTCGGCACGAGGCCGTCACCGCCATCGTTGAGCGCGCTGTGGTGGCGACCCCACAGGAAGTAGAAGACCAACGCCAGCGAGATCCATCCGGTGAACGCGATCCAGGTGTACCAATGCAGGCTGACGAGGATATAGCCGCATGCCAGCACCGAAAGGGCCGGCGTGACAGGATAACCGGGCACCTTGAACACCCGCGGCAGGTCGGGTTCGCGGACCCGCAGGATGATCACGCCGACCGACACGACGATGAACGCCGTCAGCGTGCCGATGGATACCATGTCGGTGAGCTTGTCGAGCGGTACGAAGGCCGCCAGGCCCCCCGCCGCCAGCGCCACGATGGTCGTGTTGTTCACCGGGGTCATGGTGCGCGCATTCACCGTGGCGAACCGCGACGGAAGCAAGCCGTCGCGACCCATGGCGAACAGGATGCGGGTCTGGCCGTACATGGACACGAGCGTGACGCTGAAGATGGAGATCACGGCGCCGGCGGCCAGAATTGTGCTGGCCCACCTGGCGTGGGTGACGTTGTCGAGGATCGTGGCCAGCCCGGCCTCTTGCTGCGCTGCGAAGTCACGCCACGGCTGGGTGCCCAACGCGGCCAGCGCGACGAGCAGGTAGACGCTGGTGACGGTAACCAGCGCCGCGATGATTGCCCGCGGCATGGTCTTTTGTGGGTTCTTCACCTCGTCGCCCGCCGTCGACACCGCGTCCAGGCCGATGTACGAGAAAAATATGGTACCGGCCGCCGAGCCGATGCCGGCGACGCCGAACGGGGCGAAGTCCTTGAACCGGTCGGCGTCAAAGGCGGTAAACGCGAGAATCACGAACATGACCAGCACGGCGAGCTTGGTCACCACCATGAGCGCGTTGACCTTGGCCGATTCGCTGGCTCCGCGGATCAGCAGCAGCGCACACATCGCGATCAGGATGATCGCCGGCACGTTCACATAGCCCGGTTGCGAGTCCCATGGCGCGGCCGACAAGGCGTGCGGCAGCTGGAATCCGAACAGATTGCTCAGCAGCTTGTTGAGGTAGCCGCTCCAGGTGACCGAGACCGCGGCGGTGGAAACGCCGTATTCCAGCAGCAGGCAGGCCGCCACACCCATCGCGACGACCTCGCCCAGCGTGGTGTACGCATAGGAGTACGACGAGCCCGAAACCGGTACGGCGGAG